>JBJOGU010000109.1:0-24206 GCA_046048075.1 Pseudomonadota bacterium | reverse complement strand
GCCGATCGCACCAAGGATTGACCATGGTCGTTCAGATGACTATAGTCATAAAAATAGTCATCTAAGTGCGTTCCATGCAAACAATTCAAATCTCAGAGTTCAAAGCCAAGTGCCTTTCTTTAGTGGATGCGGTTGCAACCAATGGAGAAATCCTGGTTGTTACAAAGAATGGCAGGCCAGTCGCAGAGGTGCGTCCATTTTCAGGTGGACGCGTGGGGTCACCCTTCGGATTGCACCGAGGCTTGCAGCTGTTGGGCGACGTTGTTTCACCACTCGATCCCGATGACTGGGACGCAGTTGCGTGATCGTTCTCGATACCCATGTTCTGCTCTGGTTAGACCGAGACGACGAGACGCTTGGCCAGCAGTCCCGCAGATTGATTGAACAGGCTTGGCGTACGGATCGAGTCGCGGTGAATGCAATCACCTTCTGGGAGTCGGCCATTCTGGCCGCGAGAGGGCGCATCCAGCTGCCGCTTGCGGTGGAATTGTGGCGGTCTGATCTGCTCCAAGCTGGCATCCAAGAGATCAGCCTTGATGGCCGTCTGGGTCTAATTGCAGCCCAACTGAGTGACTTTCATAAAGATCCAGCCGATCGCTTCATTGTTGCGACGGCAATTCATTACGGTGCGGTCTTGGTGACAGCCGATGCTGGTATTTTGGCCTGGCAGGGTGAACTTAGCAGACAAGACGCTCGCCTGTAGCATCTCGCTCGGAGGCGCCATTAATGCTCGGAATTAGACTCCCGCAAGCCATCGATGCCTGTCCAAATGCGCTGGCCATCAATGTGAGATCTACCGTTAGTCATCGCCGACAACTCCTCTTGGTGGCATTGGCGTCTCCGCTTCTTGTCTCGGGCTGTGCGGGCTTTCTGGGCGCCTCGGCCCCCGCACCCATCTCCAGCACACGCCGCTCCGAACTCCCGCCTGCAAGGTTGGAGGCCACAGAAAAGGGCTTTGCCGAGCCTGCACTTCACGCATTCTCTTTGGTCGGCACGCCTTATCGATGGGGTGGCAACACGCCGGCGGGTGGGTTTGATTGCAGTGGCCTGGTGGTCTATGTGATGCGTCGGGCCACGGGCAAGACACTGCCGCGCACGGTTGAGAAGATGTGGTCGTCCGGCCGAGAGGTTCCTGCAGAGGACCGACTTCCTGGCGACCTTGTGTTTTTCAACACCACCGGCAAGGAGTACTCCCATGTCGGCATCTACATTGGCCAAAACCGCTTTGTGCATGCCCCCACCGAGGGCGGGACGGTTCGACTCGAAAGCCTGGTGAGCAGTTATTGGGGCCCGAAAATCACTGGTTTCCGGCGCATTCATAGCTGATCCTGCACTCCGTAGGGGTGGCTCCTTGGTGGCGGCCCTTGGACAGGTTCCATTTTGGTACTTTATGGACTAGAATGCGCCCTACTACGGAGGTTGTCATGGCCATCAACGTCAAACTGCCCGAATCCTTGGTGGAGACCGCCAAGCACTACGGCGCCATCGAGCATCGCTCGGTACCTAAGCAAATCGAATACTGGTCTCAAATCGGCAAGATCGCTGCCGAGAATCCCGATCTTCCCTTCAGCGTCATTCGGGACATTCTGATTGCTGATCAAGAGGCACCGGTGGGCGAGTATCAGTTTGGCTGATGCGAATCCTTGTTACCCCGACCTTCGAGCGCACTGCCAAGAAGTTGCATCAGCACCAGAAGGCAGTGCTTGATGAGGCAGTTCGTACCACTGCCAAGCAACCGGATATCGGTGAGACCAAGGTCGGCGATCTTGCCGGTGTGCAGGTCTACAAGTTCCGCATGGGAAACCTCTGGTGCTCGCTCGCTTATCGCGTTCTGGATGAGACCACGCTCAAGCTATTGATGGTCGGCCCGCACGAGAATTTCTACCGAAACCTTAAGAGAACCGATCAGGCGCACTAGTTAGCCGTCCGTTGGCTGATTTGGAGAGCAAAGCCCAGTGGCGAACGGCTAACGAAAATCCCTCGACTCGGTCGCCAAGAGGCCCAGTGCCTCTGCCAGTAAGGGAGTGTGGTCTTCCACGCGCATGGCCAAGAGGTTCAAGACCTGCCCGGGTGCATCGCGTGGAATATTTTCATCGCGCTGCCAACGTCCATAGACAGTAATAAGTTGGCCATGCAGGGTGGGGTGTCGATACCGATCGAGCACATCGGGCCAGACCACCACATTGATGCGCCCGGTCTCGTCTTCGAGAGTCATAAAGAGAATGCCCTTGGCGGTGCTCGGCCGCTGGCGATGGGTGACCAGTCCGCTGGCCCTCGCAAGTCGCCCGTGAGGGAAATCACGCAGGGTGGCCATTGAGAGACTCTGGAATCGTTGTGTGAGCATGGGCCGTATGAGCGAGAGGGGGTGTGCGCCCAGGCTCAGTCCAGTGCTTGCGTAGTCACTCACCATGTCTTGTGCCTGGCTGGGTGCGGGCAGTAAGTCGGGCGCCAAGGTGGGCTCCTTGGATTTGGCATGGGCCAAGAATGCGTAGCTGCGTTCATGGCCTGCGGCCTGCCAGTTGGCATCGTGCCGATGGGCCGACAAGCCACTGAGTGCATTGGCTGCAGCCAGGCTCTCGAGTTCTTGCTTGGAGAGACCCGCACGATCGGCCAGGGCCTCAATGCTCTTAAAGCAGCCGTGTTCATTGCGTGCATGAACCAGTCGAAGCGCGGCGGCCTCTGGCAGGCCAGCCACCATGTGAAGGCCAAGCCGCACGGCCCGTGTTGAAGTTGACTGCGTGCCATCTGAACCAGTGGAGGTATGCGAATCATGGGAACTATGGGAACCACGCGAACCATGGGAACCACGCGAATCATGAGGCTCAAGGCTTGTGAACCAATGGCTGTGATTGATGTGCACGCCGTGCACCACCACGCCATGGTCTTGTGCATCTCGCACGAGTTGCGCGGGGGCATAAAAGCCCATGGGCTGTGAGTTGAGCAAGGCCGCCAAGAAGGCATCGGGATGGTGCCGTTTGAGCCAACAGCTCACATAAACAAGCAGCGCAAAGCTCGCCGCATGAGATTCAGGAAAGCCATACTCACCAAAGCCCTCGATCTGCGCGAAGACCCGCTGGGCAAACTCGCGTGTGTAGCCGCGCATGAGCATGCCGTTGATGACCTTGTCATGAAAGGGACCAAGACTTCCACGCCGTCGCCAGGCGGCCATGGCCCGTCGCAACTGGTCGGCCTCGCCGGCCGTGAAGCCCGCTGCCAGGATGGCCAGCTGCATGACCTGCTCTTGAAAGATGGGAACACCCAGGGTTCGCTCCAGGGCCTGCTTGACCGCAGGGCTTGGGTAGTCAATGGGTTCGAGGCCCTGTCGTCGGCGCAGATAGGGGTGAACCATTCCACCTTGAATGGGCCCGGGCCGAACAATGGCGGTCTCAATCACCAGGTCATAGAAGCATGCGGGCTTGAGTCGGGGCAGCATGCTCATCTGTGCACGCGACTCAATCTGAAAGACCCCCATGGTGTCGGCGGCCTGAATCATTCGATAGGTCTCGTGGTCTTCGGCAGGCACCTCTTGCATGGCCATGGCGCGTGGCTGACCCTCTGCATTCCGCAGGCCCTCTTTCTCTCCCACAAACTCCAATGCGCGGCGAATGGCAGAGAGCATGCCCAAGGCCAAGACATCGACCTTCAAAAGACCCAAGGCATCGATGTCGTCTTTGTCCCATTGCAGCACTGTGCGATCGGCCATGCTGGCGTTCTCCACCGGCACCAGATCACTCAGGCGGTGGCGTGCAATGACAAACCCACCCACATGCTGAGAGAGATGGCGTGGGAAGCCAACGAGTTGTGTGCTCAGCCTTGCCCATTGCTCAAGTACTTTGCTATCGGGCAATTCGGGCAGCGGCTCGGCCAGTGGTAACTGGGCGCGTCTTGCAAGGCCCTCTTCAATATTGGTTTGAAGGCCTTCTGCAGAGATGACCTTGCCATCCCACCAGCTGTAACCCTTGGCCGCCTCATCAATGAGGGTGGGATGAACCCCCAGGGCCTTGCCCGTATCGCGCAGTGCCGAGCGGGGTCGGTAACGAACAATGGCCGCGGCCAGTGCGGCCCGATGCCGGCCGTACTTCTGGTAGATGTATTGGATTACTTCCTCGCGTCGTTGGTGCTCAAAGTCGACATCGATGTCAGGCGGTTCATTGCGCTCTTTGGAGATGAAGCGTTCAAACAGCATGCTCATGCGAGAAGGATCGACCTCGGTAATGCCCAGGCAATAACAAACGGCCGAGTTGGCCGCCGAGCCTCGGCCTTGGCAGGCAATGCCCTTGGAGCGCGCAAAGGCCACGATGTCGTAGACCGTGAGGAAGTAAGGCTCGTAATGCATCTCGTGGATGAGTTGCAGTTCGTGCTCAATCTGCTGGCGCACCTTGGCAGGCATGCCCTCGTGATGGGTCTGCTTGGGGAAGCGCTGCTGGGCCCCAGCTTCGGTCAGGTGCCGCAGCCATTGGGTGGGCGTGAGGCCCGCGGGGACAATCTCGTCGGGGTATTCATAGCGCAGTTCATCCAGAGAAAACGAACACTGCGCCGCGATTGCCACGGCATTGGCGAGCATGACCGATGGGTAGAGGCGGGCAAGTCGAAGTCTTGGCCGCAGATAGGCCTCTGCATTGGCAAGCAGCCGGCGGCCGCAGTCTTGCAGAGGCAGGCCATGGCCAATGGCACTGACCAGATCGGTGATGGGCTTGTCGCGTCGATGGGCCATGCGGGCCTGGCCCACGGCCACTGCATCAATGCGCAGAAGGCTGCCCAGGGCTTGGAGTTGATGGAGCCACGCACGGTCATCGGCACGCAGTGGAAGACAGACCCCGATGCGCAGCCGATCCTTTAGACAAGATTTCAGCCACTGGGCGGTGGAGTGCAACTGGCCCTCGGACTGCGATGGGTCTTGGGCATTGGGCAGCCAAATCGCCCAGCAGTCTTCCAGGGCCTGTTGTTCCAAGTCTTCTCGTGTGAGTTGGTAGTGGCCTTTCTCCGCGCGGCCCCGGCCCAGGGTGATGAAGTGGCAGAGCTGCTGCCAGCCTCTTTTGTTACGTACAAGAAAGGCGAGTTGCGGCCCTTGTTCAAGATGAAACTGCGCCCCATGAACAATCGGCAGCCCCACGGCCTGTCCCGCCAGATGGGCTCGCACGCTGCCCGAGACACTGGCCTCATCGGTAATGGCCAGTGCCTTGTAGCCCAGAAGTTTGGCTCGGGCCACCAAGTCTTCGGGATGCGAGCCTCCGAATTGAAAGTGAAAGTTGCTCGAGCAGACCAGTTCGGCGTAGTCCATGGAATGCGTGACCTGAGGTGGCTTGGAGTGGCTTGGCTAAGTTGGTTAAGTTGGCTGAGTTGGCTAGTTGGATCTAGCCAAAGAAGCCATGCAAGAACCAGTCGTGCCCGGGTGTGCGAAAGACCCAGACCAGACGCTGATCGTGGGTCTCGGCCACAAAGTAGTCGCGTGCAAAGGGGTCGCTCCACCATTCGGACTCAATGCGCTCGGGGCCAGTGCGAAGTCGAAGGGGCCCCTGGTAGATAGGCCGCTCCTTCTGCACAGACAGGGCCACGGGGGATTCAAGTAGCCAGATGGGCCGTGGTGGCTGGCTGGCCATGGGCGGTGCCAGGTCCTGCGTGGCGAACTTGGCAGCAGGCCCTGATTTTTGATTCTCTTTCCAGGGAATGAGTTGACTTGCGGCTTCGGGCCGATGGCTATTGATCTCTTGAATACGCAACACCTGCGATTGGCCAAGCCGTGCAGAGAGTCGCTCGCAGAGTTCTTGTATGCCTTGGTTCTCGCGGGCAGGATTGCTCTGTGGAAAGAGTTCTTCGTTGTGATGCGCAAGGGGCAGGGGGTTGTCCAAACGCAGTGCAATGCCACTGACTGCTGCCGTGAGTGCTGTCTGAGAGAGTGATTCGCTCAGCAGCCGTTGAATGCGCGAAGCCTCACGGCTTGGTTCGGCCAGCCCAATACAGAGGGGCTGGCTTTGTCGGCGCCCTTGATGGAATACAAAGCGATACTCGGTCACAGCCGATTGCATCCCAGCGAGCCAGGCCAGGCCTTCTTCTAAGAGCCGCATGCAGCCCGTTTCAAGAAGGCCCTTGGAGTCGGTGGGCAGGGCGAGCTCAAGGCCCTGCTCGAAAATCGCTGGCGCTTCAATGGCCTGCCGTGGGTCGGCCCTTTCGCCGAGCGCGGCCTCGATGGCGCCAACAAACCCCGCACCGAATCGTTGCCGCAGCCCCGCACGGGGAAGCTTTAAGACGGGGCCGAGGTCTCGAATGCCCATGCGGGCCAGTCGATCGAGGTGGGGTTGTGCCTCAACAATGGAAGACAGTGGAATGCGATGTGTATGACCTTTTGCGATGGGGCTCTGAACGAGCCATTCCGCGAGTCGGGGCGTGTGGGCCTGGTGCATTTGAACGGCATTGGGCGGCCAGCCCAGCCGCTGCCAACCCTGTATGAGTTGATCAAGGAGTGGCTCGAGCCCCCCCCATAAACGCAGACTGGGGCCGACTTCGAGTAAGACCGTATCGTGCCACTGGCCCAGGCAGACATCGGGCGTGAACTGCAGTGCCCACTGCGCCATGCGCAGGCGCACCGACTCGAAGGACTCAGTGGGGCTGAGTCGAACGCAGTCCGGTGGGATGGCTGGTGGCGAAGGACTGGTGCTGGGGAACTGGCATGCGATCCAAAGCATGGGCCTCTTCCAGAGGACGCATTGCCCGACTGGCAATGGGCAGGTTCACATAGACGGGTTCTGCGGCAACGGGACCACGCCGCTTGAGCAACTGAACGGCCAGGCCGGGATACTGCCTTGGTAGCAGTGCCAGGCGTAGCGGCGCGGGCGAGGGTTGGTCTTGTGCCTGCAGGGGGCGAAACAAAAAGACGGGCCCCTGGGCCTGGCGTGCGGCCAATTGAAAACGGCGCAGTGCCTCGTGGGGGGTGGGCTCGTCGATCCAGGCCAGAAGGGCGCCGAAGTGGTTCGAGCGCAGGCTTTGTTCAATGGCCCAGAGCCGATCGGTGGCACGGGGTGCACGCACCACCAGGCATTGATTGAGCTGAATACCCAAGGCCGAGAGGGCGGGGGCATGCGGGAGTTGGGGAGGTGCCAGCATGATGATCTGTTTGTTGGCACGGGTGAGTCTCTGAAGGGCGGGGGCCAGGAGCCGCAGCTCGCCCACGCCCATGGCCCGCACGAGCAGCTCGGTGAGGTGGCCCACTGGCCAGCCGCCGCCGGGCAGTTGTGCATCGAGTGCTTTGTGGCCACTGGCAATAGAGGGCATGACCAGGCTGCTGGGGGGGCTGGAGGCCCGCCAGACATCGGGGTGTTGGTTGAGCGTTGGGTTAAACACGGCGGATGACCCCCACGCCGAGTCCTTCAAGGGCAATGGCCTGCTTGTCGGCATTGACCACAATGGGCTTGAACTCGGGGTTGTCGGGCCGCAGTGTGATAAGGCTGCCCTTTTGTTCAAACCACTTCACTGTGACTTCATCTTCTACGCGTGCAACCACCAACTGACCGTTGCGAACGGACTGGCCTGCACGAAGTTTTTGCACCGCGAGTAAGTCGCCATCGTGAATGCCGGCATCGCGCATGCTCATGCCGCGCACTTTCAAGAGGTAGTCGGGCTGGCTTTTAAACAAGCCGGCATCGAGGCTGTGATGCGACTCAATGTGTTCGGTGGCGAGAATGGGAGAGCCCGCGGCCACACGCCCGATGAGTGGCAGGCGCAGGCTCTGAAGACCGCTTTGAATGGCGTCTTCAAGCAGCCGGATGCTGCGCGAGGCGCCCGGCACCATGGAGATGGCGCCTTTTCGAACCAGGGCCTTGAGGTGCTCTTCGGCCGCGTTGGGGGATCGAAAGCCCAAGGCCTGGCAGATTTCCGCCCGGGTGGGTGGGAACCCGGTGTCTGAAATATGCGTTTCGATGAATGAGAGAATCTCTTGCTGGCGGTCGGTGAGGTTTTTCATACTGAATATTTATACAGTACTTTTGGCCTCCCCTCAAGCCCTTTAATTTTTTTGGTCCCTTCCGTTTTCCTGGCCGTCTTCCTGTCATCTCCTATTCGAACCTCTTACTCAAGCGATATGTCCATCTTCTCTTCGCCCTTGCTGGCCAATCTCCCGGTTTCTTCTTTCGCCATGGTCATGGGCCTCTCGGGCTTGGCCCTGGTCTGGGGCCGTGTGGCCAATATGGGCTGGCTCCCCGGCTGGGCACCGCTCTTGGCCAAGGCCTTTGGTCTCTTGGCCTGCGCAGTCTTTCTGCTGCTCTTGGGGCTTTACTTAAAGAAGATGGCCTCGCGCCGTCACGATGTCTTGGCCGAGTGGCACCACCCTGTGAAGTCGGCCTTCTTCGCGGCCGTGGCGGTCTCGTTTGCACTCATTGGGGCGGTCTGCCTCGGCCTCTTCGCCCCACTCGCATTGCCCATCTGGGCGGTGGGTGCGCTCTTGCAACTCATCATCATGGTCATGGTGCTCAATGCATGGATTCACCGCGAGGGCCTGCAACCGGCCCATGCGAATCCGGCCTGGTTCATTCCCGCGGTGGCCAATGTGGTGATCCCCCTGGGCGGGGTCGGGCTGGGCCACATGGAAATCTCGTGGTGGTTTTTTGCCGTGGGCATTCTGTTCTGGGTGGTCATGCTCACGGTGGTGATGGGGCGCCTTCTCTTTGTGCAGCCTCCCATGCCCGAGCGGCTCACCCCCACCTTGTGCATCTTGCTTGCGCCACCGGCGGTGGGCTTTCTCTCGTGGATGCTGCTCACGGGTCAGCACCCCGATGGCCGGCCCATTGATGTCACCGGCCACATCCTCTTTGGCATTGCACTCTTCTTTGCCATCTTCTTGGCCTCACAGATTCGGCACTTTATGCGGCTGCCGTTTTTCCTCTCCTGGTGGGCCTTCTCATTTCCTGTGGCCGCATTTACAGCGGCAACCCTGGTCTACAGCCGCTTTGTGAACTCATCCTGGATGACTGCACTGGCCGCCTTCATGCTGGGGCTCTGCACGCTGCTGATTCTCTGGCTGCTACTGCGGACCATTCTGGCGGTGGTGCGCCATGAGCCGCAGCTCATCGATTAGATCGAATACGGGTCGACGCGCCCGGGGGCGCGATGGCTACATTCCCTGATACTCCGGCCCACTGCCGCCCTCGGGCGTCACCCAGACAATATTCTGGCGGGGATCCTTGATGTCACAGGTCTTGCAATGCACACAGTTCTGCGCATTGATTCGAAGCGATGCCCCCTGGCTGGCCTCATTGGTGGGCTGGCCAGCGGCATCGAGGTACTCATAAACGGCCGCAGGGCAGTAGCGCGATTCCGGCCCGGCGTACTGCGCGAGGTTGACCGAGACGGGAATTTCCGCGTCTTTCAGCGTGAGATGGCAGGGCTGGTTCTCTTCATGGTGGGTGCCTGACAAAAACACAGACGAGAGCCGATCGAAAGTAATCTGCCCATCGGGCTTCGGGTATTCAATGGGCTGATGATTTGCAGCGGGCTCGAGTTTTAAGTGATCGGCTCTGTCGTTGTGCAGAGTCCATGGGGCCTTGCCACCAAAAAGCGTCTGATCAATGCCCACAAGCAGTGTGCCGAGCCAGAGTCCCTTGGACATCGCGGGCTTGAAGTTGCGCGCGCGGTACAACTCATCGAACAACCAAGAGTCTCTGAATTTTGTCTCGTAGGGTGCCAGCCCATTGGCCTGGGGGTTGGCCTGCAATGCATCCACACAGGCCTCGGCCGCGAGCATGCCGCTCTTGATTGCGGCATGGCTGCCCTTGATTCGAGAGGCGTTGAGAAGGCCCGCATCACAGCCAATTAAGGCCCCGCCCGGGAACACCAGACGAGGAAGACTATTGAGGCCCCCTGCGGTTAGGGCCCGGGCCCCATACCCAATACGACGGCCCGATTCGAGCAGTGGTGCAATGAAAGGGTGGGTCTTCCAACGCTGGAACTCTTCGAAGGGCGAGAGCCAGGGATTCTTGTAACCCAGACCAACCACCAGGCCCAGGGCCACGCGCCGCTCATCGAGGTGGTAGATGAATCCACCGCCGTAGGTCTGTGAATCCAGCGGCCAACCGGCGGTATGAACCACCTGGCCTGGTTGGTGCAGTGGCGACGACACCTCCCAGAGTTCTTTAATGCCAATGCCATAGCTTTGAGGGTCGGCATCGGTATCGAGCGCAAAACGCGCTATCACCTCTCTGCCCAGGTGGCCCCTCGCGCCCTCGGCCAGAAGCGTGAATTGGCCCATGAGCGCCATGCCGGCCTGGAACTGGGCCGTGGGCTCGCCATTGCGGTCTCGACCCATATCGCCTGTGATCACACCGCAGACCTCGCCCGCCTCGTTGTAGCAGAGTTCGGCTGCAGCAAAGCCTGGGTAGATCTCCACGCCAAGGGCCTCGGCCTGCTCGCCCAACCAGGCGGTGAGCAACGAGAGACTAATAATTCGGTGGCCCTTGTTCTTAAAGCAGTTCGGCAGCATCCAGTCCGGCACGGCCTGGCGGCTCGAGGCACCCAAAAATAGGAAATGGTCTTGCGTGACTTCGACGCCCATGGGAGCACCCTGCGAGGCCCAGTCGGGCAGCAACTCCGTGAGGGCACGGGTATCCATGACCGCACCGGAGAGAATATGGGCACCCACTGCCGAGGCTTTCTCGAGCACGCAGACCGAGATCTCTTGCCCACGTGTCTGTGCAAGCTGTTTGATTCGAATGGCCGCAGACAGACCGGCGGGTCCGGCCCCCACAATCACTACATCGAACTGCATGGATTCGCGTTCCAAAGACTTCCCCAATTGCATTGCTTTGCCGATAATGGACCGGCGCCCTATTGTAGGAGGCCCAAGGCCACTATGAACAAAGTCTTCACCAGTGCCCAGGAGGCCTTGCAGGATGTCCTTCGCGACGGCATGACCCTGGCCATCGGGGGCTTTGGAATTGCTGGCATTCCACATGACTTGGTCGATGCCGTGCGCGCCAGTGGGGTTCGCAATCTCTTTGTCATTTGTGGCACGGCCGGCACCGATGACTACGGCGTGGGGGCCCTGCTGCAGGGCGGCCAGGTCCGTCGGCTCGCCTCATCGTATGTGGGTGAAAACAAAATTCTCGAGCGCCAGTTTTTATCTGGAGAGTTGCAGATTGATTTCACTCCCCAGGGCACCTTGGCAGAGAAACTTCGCGCGGGTGGTGCAGGCATTCCCGCCTTCTTCACCAAGACCGGCGTGGGCACTGTGGTGGCCGATGGCAAAGAGACCCGAGAATTCAATGGGCAACAGTATCTCTTGGAGACGAGTCTCTTTGCCGACGTCTCTCTGGTGAAGGCCTGGAAGGCCGACCAATCCGGCAACCTGGTCTATCGATTCACAGCACGCAACTTCAATCCGAATGTGGCCTGTGCCTCTCACATGACCATCGCAGAGGTCGAGACGATTGTGGCGAATGGGGAGATCGAGCCCGATGCCGTTCACACGCCGGGCATCTACACCAAGCGTTTGGTCTTGAGCCAAGGCCGCAAACCAATCGAGAATCTCACCCTTCGGAAGGAGGCCTAGCATGGCCTGGAACCGAGACCAGATGGCCGCGCGGGCTGCCCAAGAACTCCAAGACGGTTTTTATGTGAACCTGGGAATTGGCATTCCCACCTTGGTGGCCAACCATGTGCCCCCTGGCGTAGAGGTCTGGCTGCAGTCTGAGAACGGCCTGCTGGGTATTGGCCCCTTCCCGAGTGAGGGCCAGGCCGATGCCGACCTTATTAACGCGAGCAAGCAGACGGTCACGACCATTGCGGGCTCTGCAGTCTTCAATAGTGCAGATTCTTTCGCGATGATTCGCGGTGGCCACATTGATATTGCAATTCTTGGGGCCATGCAGGTCTCTCAAAAGGGCGACCTTGCGAACTGGATGATCCCGGGCAAGATGGTCAAGGGCATGGGTGGGGCCATGGATCTGGTGGCCGGGGTGCCCAAGGTCATTGTTCTGATGGAGCACACCGCCAAGGCCAAAGACGGCAGCGAGGAATTAAAAATTCTGCAGCAATGCACGCTGCCACTCACCGCTCTGGCCGCGGTCGACATGATCATCACCGACCTTGGCGTGATGGAGGTCAGGCCCAATGGCCTTGCCCTGATGGAATGCGCGCCCGGTGTCACCCCCGAGCAGCTTCAGGCCAAAACGGGCTGCGAACTCTTGCGGGCAGATCGTTAGGCGGCATCGGTATAATCTGACTTTCCACTCACGGATAGTCGGATGCCCAAGTTTGTATTTGTAACCGGTGGTGTAGTGTCCTCGCTGGGCAAGGGCATCGCCGCCGCTTCAATGGGTGCACTTCTCGAGTCGCGCGGACTCACCGTCACCATCATCAAGATGGACCCCTATCTGAATGTCGACCCGGGCACCATGAGCCCCTTCCAGCATGGCGAGGTATTCGTGACCGAAGACGGGGCCGAGACTGACCTAGACCTGGGTCACTACGAGCGATTCACCGATTCGCGCACTCGCCGCCACAACAACTTCACCACCGGTCAAATCTACGACTCGGTCCTTCGCAAGGAGCGCCGGGGCGAGTACCTGGGCAAGACCGTTCAAGTCATTCCCCACATCACCAACGAAATTCAAGCCTTTATTCATCGTGGTGCGAGAACCGATCAAGACGATGCCCCCGATGTGGCCATTGTGGAGGTTGGTGGCACCGTGGGTGACATCGAGTCGCTGCCATTTTTAGAGGCCATTCGTCAGCTCGGTCTGAAGGCGGGCCGCAACAACAGTTGTTTCGTGCACCTCACACTGGTTCCTTATATTCCATCGGCTGGTGAGCTCAAGACCAAGCCCACCCAGCATTCGGTGCAGAAGCTTCGTGAGATTGGCATCAGCCCGAACCTGCTTTTCTGCCGCGCCGACCGCGCCATTCCTGAAGATGAGCGCGACAAGATCTCCCTCTTCTCGAATGTGCCCGCCGAGGCAGTCATTTCAGTGGCCGATGTCGACAGCATTTACCGCATTCCTCGCATGCTCATGGAGCAGGGCGTCGATGACCAGATCTGCGATTGCTTGGGCCTGAATGCCAAGCAGGCCGACATCGCCGTATGGGATGACCTTATCGAACGGCTCGAGCACCCCCAGCGAGACATTCGGGTGGCCATGGTCGGCAAGTACGTCGACCTCACCGAGTCTTACAAGTCGCTTAGCGAGGCCCTCATTCATGCAGGGCTGCACACCCGCTCGAAGGTGAAGATCGATTACATTGATTCCGAGACCATCGAGCGCGATGGGCCCGAGGGCCTCTCGCAGTTCGATGCAGTGCTGGTGCCTGGAGGGTTCGGCAAGCGTGGGGTCGAAGGAAAGATTCGCGCCATTGAGTTCGCCAGGCAGCAGCGAATCCCATACTTGGGCATCTGTCTGGGCATGCAATTGGCAGTGGTGGAGTTTGCTCGGAATGTGGCGGGCCTGGCCAAGGCCAATTCCACCGAGTTCGATCCCCAGTCGCCCCATCCTGTCATCGCTCTGATCACCGAGTGGGTCGATGCCGATGGCAGTCGGCAGAACCGCTCGGAGGAGTCCGATATGGGCGGCACCATGCGTCTGGGCGCCCAGCGCTGCGCCATTCGACCCGGCACCAAGGCCGCCCAGATATACGGCCCCGAGGTCTATGAGCGCCATCGCCATCGCTATGAGGTCAACAACCGCTTCAAAGAGAAGATCGTGCAGGCGGGTCTGGTGGTGAGTTCCGAAACACCACATGAGTCTTTGGTGGAGATGATCGAACTGCCCGAGTCGGTCCACCCTTGGTTTGTGGCTGTTCAGTTCCACCCCGAATTCACATCAACGCCCCGCCATGGGCATCCACTCTTTAAGTCGTACATCGAGGCCGCCGTGGCCCGGAAGGAGTCTCGCAAATGAAGCTATGCGGTCGTGAGGTGGGAATGAACCACCCCCTTTTCCTGATTTCCGGACCCTGCGTGGTGGAGTCCGAGGCCCTGCAGGTCGAGGTGGCGGGCACATTGAAGTCGATCTGCGAGCCCCTGGGCATTCACTTTATTTTCAAATCGAGCTATGACAAGGCCAATCGCTCTTCGGGCAAATCGTTCCGAGGCCTGGGCATGGACGAGGGCCTGCGCATTCTCGATGAGGTCAAGCGCCAGGTGAAGGTGCCCATCCTCACCGATGTCCATGCGATTGAAGAACTCGATGCCGTCTGCGCGGTGGTCGATGTGATTCAGACCCCTGCCTTTCTCTGTCGTCAAACCGACTTTATTCGTGCGGTGGCCCAGACCAGCAAGCCCGTGAATATCAAGAAGGGCCAGTTTCTTGCGCCACACGACATGAAGAACGTGATCGATAAGGCCCGGGAGGCCGCTGCCGAGGCCGGTCAGGAGACCGATCGGTTCTTGGCCTGCGAGCGCGGTGTGAGTTTTGGCTACAACAATTTGGTCAGTGATATGCGCAGCCTGGCCATCATGCGCGAGACCAATTGCCCCGTGGTTTTCGATGCCACCCACTCGGTTCAGTTGCCAGGCGGGCAGGGCACCAGCAGTGGTGGGCAGCGTGAGTTTGTTCCGGTCCTCGCGCGATCGGCCGTTGGTGCGGGCATCTCGGGGCTCTTCATGGAGACCCACCCCAATCCCGCCAAGGCCCTCTCCGACGGCCCCAATGCAGTGCCCCTTCATCATATGAAGGCCTTGCTCGAGCAACTTGCTCAACTCGATCGCATGGTCAAGTCCTTTCCCTTGCTCGAGGAAAATTTCAACTGACTCCTTGCGAGTCCCCCACAGGAGTGCAGCGATGAGTGCGATTGTTGATCTGATTGGCCGTGAAGTCCTCGATAGCAGAGGCAACCCCACAGTGGAGTGCGATGTCCTTTTGGAGTCGGGCGTGATGGGCCGGGCCATTGTGCCGAGTGGCGCATCCACGGGCTCGCGTGAGGCCATCGAATTGCGCGATGGTGACAAATCCCGCTACCTTGGCAAAGGGGTCCTCAAGGCCGTTGAGCACATCAATACCGAGATCGGTGAGGCCCTAATGGGGCTCGACGCCACCGAGCAGGCCTACATTGATCAGACCCTAATTGATCTGGACGGCACCGAAAACAAATCGCGCCTTGGAGCCAATGCACTTCTCGCGGTCTCGATGGCCACCGCCCGGGCCGCCGCCGAGGAAACAGGCCTGCCGCTCTACCGCTACTTTGGCGGGTCGGGCCCAATGGCTTTGCCGGTGCCCATGATGAACGTTATCAACGGTGGTGCCCACGCCAACAACAACCTCGACCTTCAAGAGCTCATGATCATCCCAGTGGGTGCGCCGAGTTTTCGCGAGGCACTTCGTTATGGGGCCGAGGTCTTTCATGCCCTGAAGTCACTCATTCACGATCAAGGCATGTCGACCGCAGTGGGCGATGAAGGCGGGTTCGCCCCCAGCGTGAAGGACCACGAGGCGGCCATTCAACTCATCCTCAAGGCCATTGAGAAGGCCGGTTACGAGCCTGGTCGGCAGATTGCACTGGGCTTGGATTGCGCAAGCTCGGAGTTTTACAAGAACGGCAAGTACGAGCTCTCGGCCGAGGGCCTCTCATTGCCCGCCAAGGGTTTCGTGGATGTACTGGCCACATGGTGCGACAAGTACCCCATTATTTCTATTGAAGATGGATGTGCCGAGGATGATTGGGATGGCTGGGCCCAGCTCACCGCGGCCCTTGGAAAGAAGGTTCAGCTTGTGGGCGATGACCTCTTTGTGACCAATACCAAGATTCTCAAAGAGGGTATTCAGAAGAACATTGCCAATTCCATTCTCATCAAGATCAATCAGATTGGAACCCTCTCCGAGACCTTTGCCGCAATCGAGATGGCCAAGCGAGCCGGCTATACCGCTGTGGTCTCACACCGCTCGGGCGAGTCGGAGGACTCCACCATTGCCGATATCGCAGTCGGCACCAATGCATTGCAGATTAAGACGGGCTCCTTGTCTCGGTCGGACCGCATGGCCAAGTACAACCAGTTGCTTCGCATTGAGGAAGACCTTGCAGGTGCCGGAAGCTACCCCGGCATCGAGGCCTTCTACCAACTCAAGGGCCGGGCTTGAACCGTCCCAATCGGCGTTCTTCGAGCCTCTTCTCCCGCCTTGAATCAGGGGGTGAGGGTCTCTTGGGCCGAATGATTGGTCGCCCCCAATGGGGGTGGCCGGGCCTAGAGAAGTGGCTCCTCTTGGGTATCTTGGTGCTGCAGGTTCCCATGTGGTTTGGTGCGGGTGGCTGGCCCTCGGTCTGGAAGTTGGAGGCGCAGGTCGAAGCGAAGAAGCTCGAGATTGCCGCGCAGCATTCTCAGATTGAAGAGCTCGAGGCCGAGGTGCTAGACCTACGGACCGGACTGGAGTCCGCCGAGGAGCGGGCCCGCTACGAGATGGGACTCATGCGACCTGGCGAGCGTTTCGTCCAGATCGTGCGGACCCCCTAGCGATTTACTGGCGTGTTGTGGGCCCCGGCCGAGTGGTCTGCTCGGCCACGCCAAGTGGGTCGTTGAAGAGCCGGGCGCAATCCACGGCATCGAATCGATAGGCCCAGTTGCAGAAGTTGCAGCGCACTTCCACCTCGCCTTGTTCCTGCAGGATGGACTCCACCTCTTCGATTCCCAGCGTGTTGAGCATTCGTCCCACGCGGGCTCGGGTGCAGGGGCATTCAAATCGCGGGGTTCGCTCTTCCAGCAGCCGTGCGGACATCTCCCAGAACAACTTGTGGAGCACGTCTTGCAGGGGTTCCTTCAACATCTCTTGCGGTTCCACCGTGGTGGCCAGCATACAGGCGGTCTGCCAGGCCTCCTCTTCGGTGTCGGGCATCTGTTGAAGAAGAAGTCCTGCGGCCCTCTCACCATCGCAGAAGAGCCAGAGCCGAGAGGGCAGCTGCTCCGACTGCGACATATAGGATTCAATCGCATCGGCCAGGCTCTCACCAGTGAATGACACGATGCCTTGGTAGGGCTGCTGATTGGGCTGCTTGGGGTCGAGGATGAGGCTGAATCGCCCGAGACCGGATTGATTGACCATCTCCCGAAGCCCTCTTGTTTCGCTTGCCATGGAAGAGGGCTCAGATTCCTCTTGTGCAAGGTCGATGGTCGCGCGAATGCCTTGCTCGGCGTTGCACTCTGCCACTGCAAGTCGCACGGGGCCGTCGCCATGAATCTGCAGTGTGACCGAGCCCTCGTACTTGAGTGAGGCACTCAGCAGCGCGCTGGCTGCACTCATCTCACCGAGCAGGCCCAAGGGGGCGGCATCGAGAAGGGGATGGCGGTCGCGGATCTTCTTCCAGGTCTCTTGAAGGATCACAGCCTGGATGCGGATATTCCCTTTGGGAATCATCAGTCGCAGGAGTTTGTCGTCCATGCCGTTGCCTTAGCGCAGCTCGCTGAGTTTGACGGGTGAGAGTTCGCTTCGATAGCGAAGGCCCCGATCGATGTAGCCCTGCGCAATTCGATCAATCATTTCAATCTCGTCGGGCCGCAATGACCGGGTGACCTTGGCCGGGCTTCCCATGGCCATACTTCCAGGGGGGATCACGGTTCCGCCCGTCACCAATGCACCCGCGCCAATAATGCAGTGGTCGCCGATCTGGGCCCCGTTGAGTACGATCGCTTGAATGCCAATAAGAACGCCATTGCCAATGGTGCAGCCGTGGACCATCGCCTGGTGCCCAATGGTCGATCGCTCGCCGATGACCAAGGGAAAGCCGGGGTCGGTATGGAGCACGGCGCCGTCCTGGATGTTGGAGCCTTGGCCGATATCGATGGGGTCGTTGTCGCCGCGAATCACCGCGTTGAACCAGACGCTCACATCTTGCTTGAGCGAGACATTGCCAATGACCTGAGCGCCATCGGCCACGAATGCCGATGGGTCAATGCGGGGAACTAAAGGGCCAAGTCGATGGATGGGCATGAGCAACAACAAGATTGGGAATTTCCGAGACAATACCTGGAATGGCACCTCACGATCTGAATGTTGACCTCCACATGCACTCTTCTGCATCGGATGGCACGCTCTCGCCTGCTGAGTTGGTTGCCAGGGGCAAGACCAATGGCCTGCAACTGATGGCACTCACCGACCACGACACCCTCGATGGGCTTGCCGAGGCCGAGGAGGCCGCGCGCGACTTTGGGTTGCCCTTTGTCAATGGCGTAGAAATCTCTGTGAGCTGGGGGGGCATTACGCTGCATTTGGTTGGATTGCGCTTTGATCGCAGTCGGGCTTTGATTTCCAATGCCCTCGATGAGATGCAACGTTCAAGAACCGAGCGGGCCCATCGAATGGATGCGCAGCTGGTGGCCCATGGCCTGCCGAGTGTCTTCGATGAGGCCCTGAGCTACGCGGGCAATCCCAAGTTGATCGGCCGCACCCACTTTGCCCGGGCCCTGGTGGCTCGCGGCGTCTGCTCCCACATGCAAGAGGTCTTCGATCGATTCATCACGCCGGGAAAGCCAGGCTATGTCTCTCACGACTGGGCAAGCCTATCGGACGCCATGTCATGGATTCGAGACGCAGGCGGGGAGCCCGTGATGGCCCATCCGGGTCGATACAAACTCAATGCCACGGCCCACTGGGCCCTCATGCAGGAGTTCATGACCCTGGGCGGCCGCACAGTCGAGGTTTCCACCGGCAGCCACAATCAAGACGACACTCGGCGTTACCAGCGACTGTCGGTGGACTTGGCTCTAATGGCCTCTCGTGGCAGCGATTTTCACAGCCCAGCAGAGAGCCGATGCGATGTCGGCCGTGCGCCCCCGCTGCCCGACGGCACGGCGCCGGTCTGGTCGGAATGGACGGATCTGGCCCTGCTGGACTGATAGAATCGGGGCCTTATGTATCCCCAACGCGTCCTGTCGGGCATGCGGCCCACGGGGGCCCTGCACTTGGGCCACTACCACGGTGTTCTAAAGAACTGGGTTCGGCTTCAGTCCGAGTACGAGTGCCTGTTCTTCGTGGCGGACTGGCATGCCTTGACCACCCACTACGACAGCCCAGAGATCATCGCCGACAGCGTTTGGGAGATGGTCATCGACTGGCTGGCTGCGGGTGTGGACCCCAATCAGGCAACGCTCTTTATCCAGTCGCGGGTTCCTGAGCATGCGGAGTTGCACCTTCTCCTGTCGATGTGCACCCCCTTGGGCTGGTTGGAGCGCGTACCAACTTACAAAGACCAGCAAGAGAAGCTCACCGAGAAAGACCTCTCGACCTACGGATTCCTGGGCTACCCCTTGCTTCAATCGGCCGACATCCTGATTTATCGGGCGGGTCAGGTTCCTGTTGGTGAGGATCAGGTGCCGCACATTGAGCTCACCCGAGAGGTGGCCCGTCGATTCAATCATCTTTATGGACGCGAGCCCGATTTCGAGGAGAAGGCGCAACTGGCCGCCAAGAAGCTTGGTGTTAAGCGGGCCAAGCTCTTACTCGACCTGCGGTCTCGATTCCAAGAGCAGGGCGATGAAGAGGCGCTCGAGCAGGCCAAGGCGGTTTTGCAAGAGGCCCAGAATCTCACTGTAGACGATCGTGAGCGGCTCTTTGGTTATTTGGAAGGGGCGCGCCGACTCATTCTGGTGGAGCCACAGGCCCTTCTTACCGAGGCCTCTCGCATGCCGGGTCTCGATGGGCAGAAGATGTCCAAGAGTTACCAGAACACCATCTCGCTGCGTGAAGACGCAGACAGCGTGGTCAAGCGCATGCGCACCATGCCGACCGACCCCGCCCGAGTTCGTCGCACCGACGCGGGTTCGCCCGAGCGATGTCCCGTCTGGGCCCTGCACCAGGTCTACTCGTCGGATGAGACCCGCGCCTGGGCCCGCTCGGGCTGTGAGTCGGCGGGCATTGGTTGCATTGAGTGCAAGCAGCCTCTCATCGATGCCGTGCTTGAAGAGCAAAAGCAATTCCGTGAACGTGCCGAGCCCTACGAGAGAGACCTGGACTTGGTTCGCAATATTGTTGCCGATGGTTGTGAGCGGGCGCGTGAACTCGCGCGCCAGACCATGCGCGATGTGAGAGAGGCCATGGGCCTCGATTACTCCTAGACACTATTCAGAGAAACGCCCCATGTCATCTTCTTCGTCTCCCAAACCAATTGCTGGAAGCCTCGTGGCGATTGTCACGCCCATGCATGACGATGGGCGACTCGATCTCGATGGTTTTCGTCGGCTGATCGATTGGCATATTGCCGAGGGAACCCACGGAATTGTTGCGGTCGGCACCACCGGTGAGTCCCCCACGGTCGATGTCGCCGAGCACCTCGATCTGATTCGTGTGGCGGTTGAGCAGGCCAAAGGCAGGATTCCTGTCATTGCTGGAACCGGCGCCAACTCCACCGCAGAGGCCATTGAATTAACCCGTGAGGCCCAGAAACTTGGCGCCGATGCCTCGCTGCAGGTGGTGCCCTATTACAACAAGCCCACCCAAGAGGGCCTCTACCAGCACTTCAAGGCCGTGGCCGAGGCGGTCGACATGCCCCACATTCTCTACAACGTGCCGGGTCGAACTGTCGCAGACCTCGCCCACGAGACCACCATTCGACTCTCTCAGATTCACAATATTGTTGGCATTAAAGATGCCACTGGAAACCTCGAGCGCGGCCAGTGGCTGATCCGAGAGGCCCCCGCGCACTTCTCCGTCTACAGCGGCGACGACCCCACCGCGCCGGCACTCATGCTCATGGGGGGCAAGGGCAATATCTCTGTGACAGCCAACGTGGCGCCCCGGCTGATGGCGGAACTCTGCGAATGGGCCATGGCCGGACGGGCCAAAGAGGTTGCCCAACGCAATCGGGAGTTGCTGCCGCTTCACCGGGCCATGTTCTGCGAGGCCAATCCCATTCCGGTGAAATGGGCCCTGGCCAGAATGGGTAAGATGCCTGCTGGAATTCGGCTCCCCTTGGTACCCTTGTCATCCTCCGCTCAGCCCATGGTTGAGTCGGCACTGAAATCCCTCGGACTCTGTCAATGACTCGTTTCAGAAACTATTTCCTGATTGCTCTCTCCGCGAGCGCTCTGCTCGGTTGCGGAATCTTGCCGAGCAAAGACATCGATTACCAGTCCTCCCAGAAGCGAGAGACGCCGCTCGAGGTTCCTCCTGACCTTACCCGCCCTTCGAAGGACGATCGCTTCTCCATCCCGGCCTCAGGCACTGCGAGTCGCTCTGAGTTTGAGCGTGGGCAGTCAGGCCCGAAGGCGGTCGTTAGCAATGCGGCCGTATTGCCCACCATTTCGGGCATGCGCCTCGAGAGGGTGGGCGATCAGCAGGCGCTCATTGTCAAGCAGGCACCCGAGAAACTCTGGCCCGTCCTTCGCCAGTTTTGGATCGACAGTGGCTTTGCGATTGCGACTGAGAATCCCGAAACCGGCGTGATGGAGACCGACTGGGCCGAGAACCGTGCCAAGATTCCCGACGATTTTTTGCGACGCACCCTTGGGAAAGTATTTGATCGTCTTTATGACACCGGCGAGCGCGATCGCTTCCGCATGCGGCTAGAGCGTCTCAAAAATGGTGAGGTGGAAATTACCCTGGCCCACCGTGGTCTGATCGAGATTGCAAAGGGCGGCAGCAACGACTCCGGCACCACCTGGACCAACCGCCCTGCCGATCGCCAGCTCGAGGGTGATTTTCTGCGTCGGATCATGCTGCGCCTCGGCGCCGATGAGAACAAGACCCGCGAGGTAATTGCCCAGGCCGCCAATGCTGCCCCGCTTGCTCGAATTACAAAGACCGATCAGTCGAGCCAGATCGAAGTGTCGGAGCCATTTGACCGCGCCTGGCGCCGCGTCGGCGTTGCCATTGATCGACTCGGCTTCACCGTCGAAGACCGCGATCGCACAAAGGGTGTCTTCTTCGTGCGTTACCGTGACCCCACCGCCGATCCCAATCAAGACAAAGGCTTCTTCGGAAGGGTCTTCTCAGGCAAGGCCTCCGATCAGCCCATTCAGTATCAAATCGTGGTGGTCTCCGAAGGAGAGCGTTCCATGGTTCGTATACGGAATCAGGCGGGCGCGGTGGTCAACGACGCCGCCGCCCAGCGCGTCTTGAGTGTTCTGTTTGATCAACTGAAGTAGTCGCCGCTTCACATGCGGTTTTGCAGTCTGGGCAGTGGAAGCCAGGGCAATGCCCTGCTTGTGCAGGCGAGCCTGGGGTCCGATATGGAGCCGGTCTCGTTCTTGGTTGATTGTGGCTTGGGCCTCAAAGAGGTCGAGGAGCGCATGCAGTCCCGAGGCACCGCCCCCGATCAACTCTCTTTTATTGTGGTGACCCACGAGCATGGTGATCACATTGGGGGGGTCTCTCGCTTGGCCAAGGCCTATGGGCTTCCTGTTCTGGCCACCCATGGCACGCTGGCGGCAGCCAATGGTTTTGATGAGGGCATTCGAATTATTGAATTGCAGCCCTCGCAGCCACTTCAAATTCTCGGCCTGACGCTTCAGCCCATACCGGTGCCACACGATGCCCGTGAGCCCATTTGTCTTCGTATCGAAGATTCACTGCACCGATTGGCGGTGGTTACTGACTTGGGCCACGTCACGCCGCATCTGGTTGAATCACTCCAGAACCTCGATGCACTCTTTCTTGAATTCAATTACGACCAAGCCATGCTCGACAATGGCCCCTATCCCCCAAGCTTAAAGTCGCGGGTTGGTGGTGATTACGGCCATCTCTCTAACGTGGCCTCGGCAGACCTACTTCGAAAGGTACTTGGCACCCAGTTGCAGGTGGTGATTGCGGCCCACCTGAGCCAGAAGAACAACCACCCCGACTGCGTGATGCGTGCCGTGGCAGATATTGATTGGGGTGCTACGCATTTTGAGTGCGCCACACAAGACAATGGTGTGGACTGGGTGACGCTCAAATAAAAAAGGCAAGGCCCAAGGGCCTTGCCTTTTATCTGCAACAAGAAGAATTACTTCTTGGCGGGCTCAGCAGCAGGAGCAGCAGGAGCGGCAGCAGGTGCAGCGGCAGGCGTTGCAGCAGCGTCAGCGGGCTTTTGCTCGGTTGCAGCGGGAGCAGCAGCAGGCGCAGCGGCAGGTGCAGCTTCTTGCTTCTTGCCACAAGCAACGAGGCCAACAGCAAACAGAGCCGCAACGAGAATCGACTTGGTCATTTTCAATTTCCTTGGATCAATAGAAGTGAGAGAAAAATTTCTAAACGAAACCAACTTGATTGAATGATTCGCAGACCCGAAAAACAATGTTGCGATGCCATAAAACCACTTGGTTCGACCGAAATCATATCGCTTCTAGATTTTTTTTTCTCGGAGTTTGCTGCTCTAAACCCTGAAAGTTGCCTGCAGATAGAGCCAATACAAGACTTCCCGAAGGGCTGAGTTCTTATTTGCAGAAATGCAACTGGTTTTCCCTAGCTTGCGCTCCGTGGTGAGAGTCGCGATCAGCCTATCGAGTGCGTCGGTCTCTGCGAGCGCAGGCGAAAGTCGAAGGGCTTCACCGTTTGCGGCCAGCCACCCCCCCCAACGAATGAGTCGTGCGCCCGGCTGCATGGCCATTGGGTTTTGGCGAACCAGCCAGGCAGAGAATGCCTTCAGGGAGATGTCCGGAACGCCCTCGAGCATGGCCATGGGGTGGGGCTCGGAGAGCTTAATGAGGCAGGCCTGCTCTAAGTCGGTCCGAGAAGGCAACTCAGCCATGGCCTGGGCAACCAGAGCGTCCATCAGTCGATCGGGCACTCGGCTCGGATCGTCGGTGGCCTGCAGCCACGGGTCGGGCTTTGCCGATTGGCTGCTGGCCTCGGTTTGAAGTTCTTGCCGAAGCGCGAAGCCCTCATCGGCGATGTCCCAGGGGTTGGCCGATCGAAAGCCCACCGAATAGGTCAAGCAATCGTTGCCCTTGGCGATGCCTCGGTGGGCGACCCCGGGGGGCAGGTAGAGAAGATCACCGGGTTCGCAGAGCCACTTCTGCTCGGACTTAAAGCGCGAGAGGATCTTGAGTTCTTCATTGGGTCGAAGTGAGGGGTCGAACTGGCAGGCGATCTCCCACTGCCTCTGGCCCTCGGCCTGAATCAAGAACACGTCGTAGGAGTCGACATGGGCCCCGATGCCACCGTTATCGCTCGCGTAGCTAATCATGAGGTCATCCAAGCGGGCCTCGGGAATGAATCGGAAGTGCCCTAGAAACTGATCGGCGGACTCCAGTGCTGTGTTGATCTGCTGCACCAGCACGGTCCAGCCGGGTGTCTTGCGCGAGGGGAAGTCACGTGCACGCAGGG
>JBJOGU010000108.1:0-2826 GCA_046048075.1 Pseudomonadota bacterium | reverse complement strand
TCGGGAATGAATCGGAAGTGCCCTAGAAACTGATCGGCGGACTCCAGTGCTGTGTTGATCTGCTGCACCAGCACGGTCCAGCCGGGTGTCTTGCGCGAGGGGAAGTCACGTGCACGCAGGGGTGGATGCAGCAGGCTTCGGTCGGGCCGCACCAGTCGTGCAGGAAGAGGGCTCGACCTGGCCAGTGAGAGCACTTCTGATGCGGTGACGGGCGGTGGGCTCGAGCGCCAATCCGGAAAGGCTCCCTTCACGAAGAGTGGCTTCTTCTGCCAGTGGCGTCGCATGAACGCCTCGGCAGTCAGGCCGCCGAGCCAGGGCAGAGGGGTCTTTGTGCTCGACATGCTCAGAAGAGCCCCAGCTGCTTGGGTTGGTTTTGAAGCTTGCGGGCCATGCCCACGACCTCATCGGGCAAGCCGGCCAGGCGGGCCACCTCGAGTCCGAAGCTCTGGCTTGCCGGGCCGTCCTCCATCTTGTGGAGAAAGACAATCGATTGCTCATGCTCCATGGCACTGACATGCAGGTTGACCACACCGGTGACGCTTGCACCAAGGCTTGTGAGTTCGAAGTAGTGGGTGGCAAACATGCAGAGGCAGCGATTCCTCTCTGCCAGTGTCTTGGCAATCGCGTGGGCCAGCGCCAGGCCGTCCACCGTCGAGGTGCCTCGTCCGATTTCGTCCATCAGCACCAGACTATGGGGGCCGGCCTTATGAAGAATCAGGGCTGCCTCGGTCATCTCAACCATGAAGGTGGAGCGTCCACCGCCAATGTCATCGGCGGCACCAATGCGGGTGAAGATGCGATCAATGCAACCAATGGTGGCCGACCGCGCCGGGATGGGCGCACCCATTCTGGCCAGTATGGTGATCAGGGCCGTCTGCCGCATGTAGGTCGACTTCCCGCCCATATTGGGGCCGGTAATAAGCAGCAGCCGGCGATCGGAGTCGAGCCGGGAGTCGTTTGCGGTGAAGTCCTGCAGCCGTTGGCAGAGCACCGGGTGCCGGCCCTGCTCGATCTGAATCTGCGGGGTATCCGAGAGCGTGGGAAGAACCCAGCCAAGCTCACCCATGAGCCTGGCCATGCTCAGCAGCGCATCGACCTCTGCCACCGCTTTGGCTGCGGCCTGAATGATCGGCACATGAATGGACAGTTCATTGACCAGCGCATCGAATAGAAACCTCTCGCGTGCCAGGCCACGTTCTTGGGCCGAGAGTGCCTTGTCTTCGAAGTCCTTGAGCTCGGGCGTGATGAAACGCTCGGCATTCTTGAGGGTCTGTCGGCGTTGGAATCGAGCGGGAACCCGCTCGAGTTGCCCCGCCGTGACCTCGATGTAGTAGCCATGCACACTCGAGAAGCCCACTCGCAGATTGGCAATGCCAGTGGCCTCACGTTCTTTTCGTTCGAACTCAAGGAGTTGGGCCTGACCATTGGTTCGAATCGAGCGCAGCGTGTCCAACTCCGCATCGAAACCCTCTCGGATCACGCCGCCGTCGCGAAGCATTGCCGCGGGCTCATCGGCAATCGCTGCTCGAATCCGGCCGGCCACTTCGGCCAGCGCGGGATGAGACATCGCCTCTGCGGCCTGCGCAAGAAGGGTGGACTTCTTGCCGCTCAGTATTCGATGGAGTCGCTCCACGCTCTCGAGCGATTGGGCCAATGCGACCATGTCGCGGGGTTTGCTCTGGGCCAGGGCGATTCGTCCTGCAAGTCGTGCCAGGTCGAAGATGGGACGCAACGCGGCCGAGACGATGGCGGCGGATTTTGCTTGTCCACTTGCGGGAGCAACCGCCGGCATCCCATCGATGGAGTCGCTTGGTTCGAGCAGTGCACCGAGCGCAACATGCCGTTGGGTCACCAAGGCATTGTTCAGGCTGGGGCTCAGCAACCACTCGCGAAGTTGTCGTCCGCCTGCGGCCGTCTCGCACCGATCGATGGCCTCAATCAGGCTCACCCCGGTCTGATCGCCATAAAGGCTGCCCACGAGCTCCAAGGTTCTACGTGCCACTGCATCGAGCGTGAGTTGATCACTGGCCCGCTCGAGCACGGGGGCCTGAAGATGGGCGAGCGGACGGCCCAGGCTGCGTTCTGCGTAGGCAACCACTGCGCTCATGGCAGCCAATGCCTCGCGGTTGATATCGCTCAAGCTGTCCTGCGCACCAGGCTCAAGCTCATAGGCCACGAGACTGCTCACACCCAGCCGGGCTTTCAAGAGCCGAGCGCCTTCGCGATCGTCAAATAGCCATGCGGGGTGCTCGCGTGCGGGCCAGTCGTGCATGAGCGCGAGTGCCTCGGCGGAACGATCGGGAAGTAGAAGTTCGGCGGGAGAGAGCCTGCCTAACAGGTCTTGGAGGTCCTCGAGGTCTTCGAGCGAGTCGGCCTGCCCATGCTTGGGTTTCGCTGCGGCCCACCGCAGGGCACCCGTCGAGACATCGAGCCAGCAGAGCACCCTGTACGCAGGGGAGAGGGCAGCAAGCCATTGGGTGGCCCGCTCTGGCAACAATGATTCTTCTGAGAGTGTGCCTGGCGTTGCGATGCGAACCACCTGGCGTTCCACGGGCCCCTTGCTCGCACCCACCTCGCCGACCTGCTCGCAGATGGCGACTGTCTGGCCGGCCTTCAGTAGCCGGGCCAGATAGGCCTCCGCGCTGTTTACAGGGACACCCGCCATGGTCACTGGCTGGCCCGCGCTGCTGCCGCGTTGGGTCAGTGTGATGCCAAGAAGTCTTGATGCGAGTTCAGCGTCTTCGTAGAAGAGTTCGTAGAAGTCGCCCATTCGATAAAACAGCAAGGCATCGGGCACGGTGGCCCGAATCCTCAGGTACTGCTGCA
>JBJOGU010000107.1:0-41250 GCA_046048075.1 Pseudomonadota bacterium | reverse complement strand
GTCCAACTTCCATTGCCTGATCAGATCGACGATCAGAGAGTGATCGAGGCCATCTCAGCCGAGAAGGATGTAGACGGATTTCACATCGCCAATGCGGGCGCCCTGATGACCGGCGCGCCCGTTTTTCGCCCGTGCACGCCTTACGGCGTCATGAAGATGCTCGAGCACCTGGGGGCCAGTCTTCGCGGGGCCGAGGCAGTGGTGGTGGGTGCCAGCAATATCGTTGGAAAGCCCATGGCCATGCTCCTTCTTCAGGCCGGCGCCACCGTGACGCTATGCAACAGCAAGACCCGAGACCTGGGCGCCCATACGCGACGCGCCGATGTTCTTATTGCCGCTGTGGGGCGCCCCCAGATGATTACAGCCGACATGGTCAAGCCAGGTTCCATCGTGATCGATGTTGGAATTAATCGTCTCGCCGATGGTCGACTGGTGGGAGACGTGGACACCGATGGCGTGGCCCAGGTGGCCGCTGCCATCAGCCCTGTCCCTGGCGGGGTTGGACCAATGACCATCGCCATGTTGTTGGTCAACACCATGGAATCTGCAGAGAGGAAACTGAGATGAACGAACTTCTGGCACGCGAAGGGCTGCCCCGTTATGACCTGCTTAAGGCTGAGGCACTCGGCCCTGAGATTGACCGGCTCATTGCACAGACCAAGGATGCGCTCGAGCAGGTCGTCCGGCCCGAAGCACCTGCCAGTTGGGCCGACGTCATGGAACCATTGGGCAACGCGACCGAGCGCCTGAGCCGAGCCTGGTCGGCTGTTCACCATATGGGCGGCGTGATGGACAGCCCCGAGTGGCGCGAGCTCACGAACAGTCGCTTGGAATCCGTCACCGCGCTCTGGTCGCTTATTTCTCAAGACCAGCGGCTCTACGCGAAGATCAAACGGCTCGAGTCGGCCGCCGATGTCCGTGGGAACCCAGCCCGCGAGCAGGCCATCGCGCATAGCCTGCGAGACTTCCGTCTTGGGGGTGCGGAATTACCTTCAGACCAGCAGAAACAGTTCGCCGAATGGTCGGCCGCACTTGCACAACTCTCCCAGCGGTTTTCCGAGAACCTGCTCGACAGTACCAATGCGAGTATTGTCCACATCACCGAAGAGTCCGAGCTCGACGGGCTCCCCCAACATGCCATCGCAGCAGCAAGGGCGCAGGCGGAATCGTGCTCATTGTCCGGATGGGTCTTTACTCTTCAACAGCCCAGCCTTCTTCCTGTGCTGCAGTTCGCCAAGAACCGCTCGCTGCGCGAGGCCATCTACCGAAAGAACGCTTCCCGTGCTTCGGAGATCGCTGAGGAGGGACCCAGTCACGACAACACCGCCGTGATGGGTGAGATCCTTCAATTGCGGCAAGAGCAGGCCCGCATGTTGGGTTTCGCCTCCGCGGCCGAGCGTTCACTGGCCTCAAAGATGGCCGACACACCCCAGGCAGTGGCGACATTCCTCAGAGACTTGGCTTCCAAGGCACGGGGCAGCGCAGAACGCGATCTGGCAGATCTCAAAATCTTCGCCAAGACCGAGCTGGGGATCGACTCACTCGAAGCCTGGGACATCGCCTTTGCGAGCGAGCAACTCAGGCAGCGTCGATACCACTTCTCCGAGGACGAGGTGAGAGAGTATTTCCCGCTGCCGAATGTTCTCAAGGGCCTCTTCGGCGTTGTGAAACGTCTCTTTGGCGTTGACATCAGACCGATGCCACTTCAGTCACCTTCCCCCGCCTGGCACCCCGACGTGCAGGCCTTCGCCGTGGTCTCTCAGGACAAGACCATCGGCCACCTCTACCTCGACCTCTACGCTCGCTCGACCAAGCGCGGTGGTGCCTGGATGGACGACAGCCGTGGACGCCGCCGCATCGGCGGCAGCATCCAGACGCCGGTCGCCCTACTCACCTGCAACTTCGCCACTCCAGTCGATGGCCCCACCACCCTGACCCACGACGATGTCATCACACTCTTCCATGAGTTTGGCCACGGCCTTCATCATTTGTTGACACGGGTAGATGAGCTAGAGGTCTCTGGAATCAATGGCGTGGAGTGGGATGCCGTGGAACTGCCGAGTCAGTTCATGGAGAACTTCTGTTGGGAGTGGGAGACCCTCACTGGAATGACTTCGCACATTAAGACCGGCCAGCCGCTTCCACGCCCTCTCTTTGACAAGATGACCGCGGCCAAGAATTTCCAAAGCGGATTGTTCACGCTGCGGCAAATCGAGTTCGCCCTCTTCGATATCCGCATTCACCACGAGCTCAATGGCGTCGACCAGAGTGCGGAATCGATCGGCAAGCAAATCGCGGCAATCCTCGAAGAAGTTCGCAGCGAAATCGCGGTGATTAAGCCCCCCAGTTTCAATCGGTTTGCGCAGAGCTTTGGCCATATTTTCGCGGGTGGCTATGCAGCCGGGTATTACAGCTACAAGTGGGCCGAGGTCCTGTCAGCCGATGCCTACGCAGCCTTTGAGGAGGCGGGCGCGAGCGGCTATTCACAGGTGGGAAGCCGCTTCCTCGACGAGATCCTCTCCCGCGGCGGCTCGCGCACCGCGATCGAGAACTTTATTGCTTTCCGTGGGAGGGCCCCCTCCATCGAACCCTTGCTTCGCCACAGCGGACTTCTCGAGGCCGCATGACCCACCGAGCAGTCGTGCTGCTCAGCGGAGGCCTCGATTCATCCACCTGTCTCGCATGGGGGGTCAGAGAGGGGCTTGAGTGCCACGCCCTATCCTTCGACTACGGACAGCGGCAGCTCCAGGAACTCAAAGCGGCGAGAGCCATTGCGACAGCGCTCGGCGCGATGAGCCACCGAGTCCTTGGTATTGACCTGCGGGCCATTGGCGGCTCGGCCCTCACAGACGACATTGAAGTCCCCAAACACCGCACCATCGGCGAGATCGGGCAAGGGATCCCAATTACCTACGTGCCCGCCCGAAACACAATCTTTCTCAGCTACGCCCTCGCATTGGCGGAGGTGATTGGAGCGGACCGCCTGCTCATTGGCGTCAACGCCCTTGACTACAGCGGCTATCCGGATTGCCGTCCCGAGTTCATCGCCGCCTTTGAGTCCATGGCCAATCTCGGGTCTCGATTTGTTCAAACACCTCAAGCCCGTCTTCAGATACTCACACCGCTCATCGCCATGACCAAAGCAGAGATCGTCCGCCTGGCCCGTTCTCTCAGTGTCCCCATCGAACTCACCTTCAGTTGTTACGACCCCTTGGAATCGGGCGATGCCTGCGGCCAATGCGATGCCTGTCTCCTGCGGGCGAAGGGGCTCGAAGAGGCATGAGCACGCCCTTGTGCCTTGCAAGCTGGAACGTCAACTCCTTGCGGGTTCGACTCCCACATCTTCTGGATTGGTTGTCCTCGAAGCGACCCGATCTCGTTGGCCTTCAGGAAACCAAGGTCACCGACGACCTCTTTCCGATCGAGGCGATACGCGGGGCCGGGTACGAGCCCTATTTCAACGGGCAGCCCACCTACAACGGGGTCGCCATTCTTGCGCGACGTGACCGTTTCCAATCCATTGCAGATCCCAGCCACGGCGACCCTCGGTTTCCCGATGACCAAAAGCGTTTTCTCGCCCTCACCGCACATCCCATCGATGGGGAGCCTCTGCGATTCGTTTGCGTCTATGTGCCCAATGGTTCCGAGGTGGGCTCGGAGAAGTTCACCTACAAGCTCAAGTGGCTCGAGGCACTCAGCGCACGTTTGGAAGAGGAGCTCCAGCAGCACCCTCACCTGGCCTTGGTCGGCGACTTCAATATTGCGCCAGCCGATGCAGACGTCTACGATCCAGCCGCCTGGCACGAGAAGATTCTCTGCTCAAGCCAGGAGAGAGCTGCCTTTAATCGACTCATCGCGCTCGGGCTCGTGGATGGCTTGCGGGCGGCCCAACCTCACACGGAGAAACTCTTCACATGGTGGGACTACAGAGCAGCAGGATTTCGACGCAATCACGGCCTGCGCATTGACCACCTGCTTGTTACCTCGAATCTCGCGGCCTCCCTCGAGGCGGCCGACGTCGACACCGCCCCAAGGGCCCTTGAAAAGCCATCGGACCACGCACCGGTGATCGCCAGGGTTTGAATGGGCACACTGGCATTCCCCTGGACAGCCCTGCTCATTGGGCTCTGGTCCTCGGGCCACTGTGTCGCCATGTGTGGTGGGCTTGCTATGGCGGCGGGTCATCAGAGTCGTCTCAGTCTTCAGGCGCCGGTTCGCCAAGGCATCGAGTTGCTCTCATGGCAATTGGGCCGGGTGCTGAGTTACAGCCTGATGGGCTTGATCGCTGGCGGCTTTGGCGCTTATTTCCTCCAGGGTCTCGGTATGGATCTGCTTCGCCGACTGGGGATGGTCGTCGCCAATCTTCTTCTCATCGGCCTTGGGTTGCACCTCACGCGATGGTCAAGCTGGATCCTATGGCTCGAGGCCCTCGGCCAACCGATCTGGCGATGGGTGGCCCCACTCGCGCAACGCAGCCTCACACCGCAAGCGGAGGGCTTGATTCACCCTCCGCGCCCGTTGATTTCAAAATGCTCAACCGCCTTGAAGGCCGGCGCACTCTGGGGATGGCTGCCCTGCGGATTGGTCTACAGCATGCTCATCACCGCATCGGTGACCGGCAGCCCAGGCACAGGGGCTCTCTGGATGCTGGCCTTTGGACTTGGCACCATCCCGGCACTATGGACTGTCTCTACCGCCTCGGGGCGACTTCTTCGCTCGATGCAGTCTGATCGTGTTCGGGTTGGCATTGGCATCGCAATCATTGGCTTTGGGGTCTGGGGTCTGTTGCGAGCATTCGAGTTGATCGAGGTCAAGTGGCTCGACGCCTTCTGCATCACCATGTGAACCGTGACCCTTCGCTGCTTTCATTGTTCCGAGCCGGTTCCCGATGCAGGTCCACGTCTGTTCAGTCGGATCGGTGGTGTCGATCAACCGATGTGTTGCATGGGCTGCCAGGCAGTGGCCGATGCGATCGTCGCGGCGGGTGCCGAGGCGTATTACCAGCAACGTAGCGTCCCGGCCCTTGAGCCTTCGCGTCTCGAGCGCCTCTCCGATTGGGCCCAACTCCTCGAGGACCCAGCCTTTTCGCGGCGACAGGTCAATCCTTCCAGCCCCAATGACCCATCCTGTTCGTCGTCCTTGCAGACCACACTGGCCATTGAGGGACTGCGCTGCGGTGCCTGCGCATGGCTCATAGAGCGAATCCTTGCCCAGACGCATGGTGTTGAGGTTGCCAAGGCCAACGCCAGCACCGCCCGCCTATTCGTTAAGTGGGACTCCAGCAAGACCCAATTGGGAACATTGGGGCAACGTTTGTTGCAGTTCGGTTATGCGGCCTTGCCCATCGGGTCGACGGCTCTGGAATCCGCTCGACTGGCCGCAGAAAAGGATGCAACGCGTCGACTCTTCGTCGCCGGTTTTGTCGCAGCACAAGTAATGATGCTCGCTATGCCGGAGTATGTCGCAGCGGGTGAGATCGACCCCGAGACACTTGGGTTGCTCCGGTGGACCTCTATGCTACTGACCCTTCCGGCACTCTTATACAGCGGCAAGCCATTCTGGGAGTCGGCATGGCTCGCCCTTCGTCAGCAACGGCTCAACATGGATGTGCCCATTGTTCTGGGCCTCTGGTTGGCATTCATTGGCAGCTTTGCCAACCTCTTGCTCGACAGCCGGCACGTCTATTTCGAATCGGTGACCATGTTTATGGCATTTGTATTGGGCGCTAGGCACATCGAATCGCGGATTCGACAGCGCACGGTTCGGCGCCGAGAGGAGATCGCTCGAGAGCCCCCATGCTTGGCGCATCGTATCAATCCAGATGCGACGATCCCGCCTTGGCAACTCAAGCGAGGTGACACCATTCTCGTGCGCTCGGGCGAACGATTTCCCGCGGATGCAGAACTGGGTGAGACAGGCACCGACCTCGATCTGGCAATGCTCACCGGCGAGCAGGTGCCGCAATGGTTCGCGCCCGGACGGGCCTGCCCAGAGGGCGCCGTCAACCTGGGGGTGGATGTCCATGCACGAGTGACTTCCGAACCGGGCGAGGGCACGCTCGCCAAGCTCTCCCAGCTGGCCGAGGAGGCAGCAGCACAACGTCCTGAGTGGACCATTTGGGCGGATCGCATTGCGGCCAAGTTCACCCTGATGGTCCTCCTCGTGGCCGCGGCCTCCACAGCCTGGGGGCTTGGCAATCAAGAGCCGATTGAGGTCTGGTTGCCACGCTTGGTCGCCATCCTTGTTGTTTCATGCCCCTGCGCCTTGTCTCTGGCCGGCCCGGCGGCCTACTCGGCAACGCTTGCGCGCCTACTGGAGCACGGAATCGCTATATCGAAGCCCGATGCCCTGCAGACATGCTGGCTTCTGCAACGGATGGCCTTTGACAAGACCGGGACTCTGACCGACCCGACCAAAGCCTCGGTGCGCTCTCTTTGGGTCCACGCTAACGAGCATCCCATGGCACCGAACCTCTGGTCCATGGTGATTGCGCTCACAAAAGCCAATCGGCATCCCATTGCGCAGACGCTGTTGCGCGAGGCCATGCAACACGCCAAGTTGAGCGATGAAGTCCATCCGCCCAGAGCGCAGTTCGCCGGCAAGGGGGTCGAGCTGCAAGACCAAGCGGGGCGAACCTGGCGAATGGGATCGATGTCATTCTGCGGCATTGATCCATCGAATCTTCCGATGGGTGTATCGCACCCTTCTGTCGCCATGTCGTGTGACTCGAAGCCTGTGGGGTTCTTCTGGGTCGAGGACCTCCTTCGGGAAGACGCGCAATCCACATTGCTCGCGCTTCGGTCACTGGGCATACGCGTCTCGATTCTGAGTGGAGACAAGAACGAGCGGGTTCATCGAGTTGGTGAGCTCTTGGGCCTTTCAAGCGCGGACTGCCTCGGAGAACTCAGCCCTCAGGGCAAGCTCAAGGCCATCGATGCCATCCAGAAGGATGGCCCGGTGGGCATGGTGGGAGACGGTCTTAACGATGCGCCGGTGATGGCCCAGGCCGATGTCTCTTTCGCAATGACCAATAGCGCACCGCTTGCGCAGCAGCGCGCATCTATCTATCTACTCTCTCAGGGATTGGGTAGCGTCGTGACGACAATCTCGATGGCCCGTCGAACGAGACGAGTCCTACGACAGAACATTGGCTGGGCGATCGGATACAACGTCCTGGCGATGCCCATGGCCGCTGCCGGCTTCATTCCCCCGATCTGGGCCGCATTGGGAATGGCCCTCTCATCGCTGCTTGTCATGGGCAACGCTGCTAGGCTTCTGCGATGAGTGTTCTCTCTCTCCTCATCGGCATCAGCCTGGTGGTCATCGCACTGGTGATTTGGCTCTTTTTTCGGATGTCTCAAACCGGACAATTTGAGGACATGGAGACCCCGGCCCGACGCATCATTCTTGACGACGATCGGGGCGAAACCTCTTTCGAGAGTTCCTCGAAGGCCCAGCCAGCGCCAGCGGAGGCAGACTTGGTGACCACTTCAAAGGGCCCGCACGGCCCGCCCAACGGCGCCTGAAAGCGACTCGAGGAGTCGCTTAGCAAAGCCATTCAATGGCGTCAAGAGGCGATGTCAACCCGCCCGCGAACCGTCCAAACCATCCGAGCCAATTAGTCGGGTTTTCCCTGCCACCACTCAAATTAGGGTATATATGCGTACTGACGCATATATAAGACCCATCGGGAGAATTCAATGGCAGCAGTCCTCGACGCATTCGGGAGTCCAGTCGGCACAGGGCATTCAGGTCAGGCCGACGCCTACAACTACGACGTGATTCGATTCCTTGCCTATGCCACAGTCTTCTGGGGAATCGTTGGAATGACGGTGGGCGTATGGATCGCTGCTCAACTCGCTTTCCCAACCCTCGCAGAGGGCATTTCCTGGCTTTCTTATGGTCGCCTGCGGCCATTGCATACCAACGCCGTCATCTTTGCCTTTGGTGGCAACGCCCTGCTCGCCACATCGTTCTATGTGGTCCAGCGCACCTGTCATACACGTCTTTTCGGTGGTGGGCTGTCCACCTTCGTTGCCTACGGTTATCAGGCAGTCATTGTCTTGGCGGCCATCACTTTGCCAATGGGCCTCACCAGCACCCACGAGTACGCGGAACTGATCTGGCCCATCGACCTCCTCTTGGCCGTCGTCTGGATCGCCTACGCAGTCGTCTTCTTCGGAACCCTGATGACGCGTCGCATTGAGCACATCTACGTGGCGAACTGGTTCTACGGGGCGTTCATTCTCACGGTCGCACTGCTCCATGTTGTTCGGAGTGCGGCGATTCCGTATAGCCTCACCGGGGCCGTTCCAGTCTTCGGCGGGGTCCAGGATGCGATGGTGCAGTGGTGGTACGGCCACAACGCGGTGGGCTTCTTCCTGACCGCCGGCTTTCTAGGAATGATGTACTACTTCATTCCCAAGCAGGCCGAGCGTCCCGTCTACTCCTACCGACTCTCCATCGTGCACTTCTGGGCGCTCATCTTCACCTACATGTGGGCGGGACCGCACCACCTCCACTACACGGCACTCCCCGACTGGACCCAATCCCTGGGGATGGTCTTCTCACTCATTCTGCTTGCGCCATCATGGGGTGGAATGATCAACGGCATCATGACCATGTCGGGTGCATGGCACAAACTCCGCAATGATCCGATTCTGAAGTTCCTGATCGTCTCCATCTCGTTCTATGGGATGTCGACCTTCGAGGGGCCGATGATGGCAATCAAAACAGTCAATGCACTCTCTCATTACACCGACTGGACGATTGGTCATGTTCATTCGGGTGCCCTGGGCTGGGTCGGCTTTATCTCAATTGGTGCGCTTTACTACCTCATACCTCGGTTGGTTGGGCGAACCAGCATGTACAGCACCAAGGCGGTGGAGCTTCACTTCTGGATCGCGACCATCGGCATCGTGCTCTATATCGCGGCCATGTGGATCTCCGGCGTTATGCAGGGCCTCATGTGGCGAGCACTCAACGCGGATGGATCCCTAACGTACACGTTTGTCGAGGGCGTGAAGGCGAGTTTTCCCTACTACGTCATTCGACTCGGTGGAGGGCTGCTCTACATCAGCGGAATGCTGATCATGGCTTGGAACGTGTTCATGACCGCACGCAACCCCCAACCGGTCAACGCGGCCATTCCAGCAGTGGCCCACGCCTAACGACGCCACGTTTCTCAGAGGAATAAACCATGAGTTTTCAACATGACGCGATTGAAAAACGACCCACCCTCTTGATCGTTATGGTCCTGCTGGTGGTCGCAGTCGGCGGACTGGTCGAGATTGCCCCACTCTTCTTTCAGAAATCCACCACCGAGCCGGTCCAAGGGTTGAAGCCATACACCGCGCTTCAGTTGGCCGGCCGTGAGCTTTTTGTTCGCGAAGGCTGCGTGGGCTGCCACTCTCAGATGATTCGGCCCTTTCGCGCAGAAACGGAGCGCTACGGCCACTATTCAGTCGCCGGCGAATCCGTCTGGGATCGCCCATTCCTCTGGGGCTCAAAGCGAACGGGGCCCGATCTGGCCCGAGTGGGTGGGCGCTATTCCGACGAGTGGCATCGCGTGCATCTGATTAATCCGCGTGATGTTGTGCCGGAGTCCAATATGCCTTCCTACCCTTGGCTGGCCGATGCTCCAGTGAAGAGCCCGAACCTTCAAGGCCACATGAAGACACTGCGCACCCTTGGGGTTCCTTACACCGACGAAGAGATTGCGAAGGCGCCCGAAGAGATAGAAGGCAAGACCGAAATGGAGGCGATCATTGCTTACCTTCAATCGCTTGGTCTTGCATTGAAGGACAAGAGATCCTAGGGATTGCAGAACATGTCTGAGCTCCATACCGCACTGACCGTCTTATTCTTTGTGATCTTTGTCGGCATCATTGCCGTGACCTACAGCAAGGGCCAACGCTCCGCCATGGAGGAGGCCTCGCGCATTCCGCTCGAGGACGACAACCTGACCGAGCAACAAACCAAACATACAAACGATAGAGACTGATATGGCCGACTTCACCAATGGTTTCTGGAATTACTTCGTCATCATCCTTACTGCCATTAGCATTCTTGCTTGTGGCGTATTTCTCTACCTTTTATCGCGGAAAAAGGTGAAGGCTGGAGAGTCGGTAGACACCACTGGGCATGTCTGGGACGAAGACCTCCAAGAGTTTGATAACCCATTGCCACGCTGGTGGATGATTCTCTTCTATCTCACCATTGTCTTCTCGATTCTCTATCTGGTGCTTTATCCAGGATTGGGGAATGTTCAAGGCAGCCTCGGATGGTCATCCACCGGTGAGCATGCCAAGGAGATGAAACGGGCCGACGAGACCTACGGTCCCATCTATGCGAAATACGCGGCACTGTCCGTGGAAGAGACTGCCAAGGACACCGCAGCCCTGGCGATTGGCCAACGGCTTTTTCTTAATAATTGCGCCCAATGCCATGGCACCGATGCCAGGGGTGGTAAGGGCTTTCCCAACCTGACCGACCAAGACAGTCTCTACGGACTTGATGGCCAAGCCATCAAGACCTCGGTGCTTGCTGGTCGGATGGGCATGATGCCTCCCATGGCCGCTGCAGTTGGTGGCCCCGAAGATGTCGAGGCTGTGGCCCACTATGTGCTAAGTCTCTCTGGAAGCGCGCACGACGACAACAAGGCCAAGATCGGTCAGACAAAATTTGCGGCTTGTGCAGCCTGCCACGGTGCCAATGGAGAGGGCAATCCCCTCATGGGTGCTCCCAACCTGCGCGACAAGGTCTGGCTCTATGGGGGTTCATTGGCCAGCATCTCGGAGACAATCAACAAAGGGCGCAATGGCGTCATGCCCGCCTGGGAGCAAATCCTTGGCCCCGAGAAGTCGCATATCGTCTCGGCCTATGTTTACAGCCTCTCCCACAAGGGTGACAAAGCGAATTCCTCTGCCTCCTCTGCCAATTAGACCCGTTCTAGACCCAAGTTAAATGTCCTCCTCGGACCCACGCGCACAAGCAGCCGACCGAATCGCATCAGAAGACCAGACCGTCCTGCTCTATGCGGCGGGAAAGAAGATCTACGCCCGGGCGACCCAAGGCCGCTTCAACAGCTGGCGCTGGGTCTTTGTTTTTATCACCCAGTTCGTCTACTACATCACCCCCTGGATCTCGTGGGGTGATCGGCCCGCTGTTTTATTCGACCTCGAAGCACGGCGTTTTTACATTCTCGACCTGGTTCTGATTCCCCAGGACTTCATCTACCTCACGGCCCTCCTGCTCCTCTCGGCCCTCGGGCTCTTCCTGTTCACCGCAATTGCTGGTCGACTCTTCTGCGGATATGCATGCCCACAGACGGTCTACACCTCGATATTCATGCAGGTCGAGCGTTGGATCGAGGGAGACCGGCACGTTCGAATGCGAAGAGACCGAGAGAAGCCGCTGATTCAACTTCTCCCTCGTCGCTCGTTGAAATGGCTGGTTTGGGCACTTATCGCCTTATGGACGGGATTTACCTTTGCAGGTTACTTCACGCCGATCCAACAACTCGGCCAGGGCATCGCGGAACTGTCACTAGGCCCTTGGCAATGGTTCTGGCTTCTCTTCTACTCCGGCTTCACAATGCTCCAGGCGGGTTTCATGCGGGAGCAGGTCTGCAAGTACATGTGCCCCTACGCACGCTTTCAAAGCGCCATGTTTGACCGCGACACCCTGATTGTGAGCTACGACACGACTCGTGGTGAGCCACGCGGAAAGCGCAGCAAAGAGGAGAACCACACCGCAACCGGAAAGGGCGACTGCATCGATTGCGGTGTCTGCGTCGAAGTCTGTCCCACGGGCATTGATATTCGAAACGGACTTCAATACGAGTGTATTGGCTGTGGCCTCTGCGCAGATGCCTGCAACACCATCATGGATCGCATGCACTATCCCCGTGGCTTGGTGCGATATGCAACGCTCAACGCCCTTGAGCATCGACTCACCCCCGCGGAGGTGAAATCAAGATTCCTGCGGCCACGAGTGGTCATCTACGCCATTGTGATTGGCATCCTCTCGCTCACCGTGGCAGTGAGCCTATTGGTTCGAGTCCCTCTCAATGTAAATGTGATTAGAGACCGTGGTGCGTTGGCTCGAGAAGTCGATGGCCAATTCATCGAAAACAGTTATCGTCTTCAGATCACCAACAGCTCGCATCAAGGGCATCGTTTCATCATCAAGCCGCAGGGCCTCCAAGGGCTGTCCCTCACAGGAGACAGCGACGTATTTGTCGAAGGGGGACAAAACAGCACGGCAATTATTAGTCTGCAGTTGCCACTGGCCAACGTTGAGCAGCTGCAAAAGGGCTCACATAAGATTCGAATTGATGTCACTGCGAAAGACGACCCCGGACTGTCCGTCTCTGAAAAAGCGGCCTTCTTTATTCCTCGCTGAAAGACCAACCGATGAGCCATCCTTCAAGTCCCGAGATCTGGTGGAAGCAGCCCTGGCCATGGATTGTGATTGGCCTTCTTACGGTCACTGTTGTTGCGAGTATCTATACCCTCTATATTGCAGCCAACACCACAGACTCACTGGTGGCCGACGATTACACCAAACAAGGAAAAGGCATTAATCAGCGCCTGGCCAAAGACAAGGAGGCCGAGCGGTTGGGAATTGTCCTACAGACTGAATGGCGTCGCGTCGATGGTGACCTGATCCGAATAAAGGTGCACTTCAAGGCTGCCGATTCCGCCGCTGTTGTTCCTGATCATCTAAGAATGCAGCTCGCTCACCCAACGCTGGCAGACCGAGACATCAGTGCTTCATTGGTTCAGATTGCGCCCGGGATCTATCAGACCCAGATTTCGAATCTAGGCGCAGGCAATTGGCACAGTGCCATCGAGGACGCCAACGGACAGTGGCGCGTCAGAGGACGCCTCGAAGTGACAACGGAAGGAACACAACAATGAGCATGGTGGAATACAAACCCGGGGTCGTCTCCGACCCAAGAAAGACGCCTCCGGTCGCCATTGCAGCGATGAGTATTTTCTGGCCTTCATTCCTTTCGGCCGCTGCGATGACCGGGCTATTCTTTTCCGCCTTGGATCCTGCCGAGATGCTCGTATTCGGCGAGCCCATCGAGGTCGGTCGCCACGAGTCCTACGGAATTGGATTTATGGTCTTCTGGGCCTTCAGCGCACTCTCGAGTGCCATGACTTACTTGCTGGCCCGACCTCCGGTCTCATCTCCGGATGAACTCGACTCCAACGAGAGTTCCTGAATTTTTCGCGTAATGGTGTTGCGACCCACGCCGAGTAGTTGAGAGGCTTCTATTCGCCGGCCGCGTGTGTGCTTGAGTGCAGCGCGATAGATCACCGACTCAAATTCCCGGGACCACCATCCCATTCGACCCCCACAACGCTGGGCCTCCTCGGTGAGGGGTCCCCGCAGTGCGCTCTCCACCATACGCTCGAGTTCGCTTAGCCAGGCAGGTGACGGCTCTAGAAAGGCCGATTCGGACCGCTGCAACAGACCCGTCTGAGTCGAACCGGTCTGCCCCTGGGCAGCCGTTCGTTGGGGATCGGGCGTTGCGAGACCCGCAGCCATCGCAACGGGTGGGCCGGAACTTGCGTCATGAGGCTGACCAATGGAGATGGACTGCATCTCAGGCGGCAGGTCATTGGGCTCCACAAGATTGCTCGGAGCCATAACCGATATCCAGTGGCATAGGTTTTCAAGTTGCCTCACGTTGCCTGGAAAGCTCTGCCTGCAGACCAACGAGAGGGCATCGTCCGATAGTTGCTTCATCTCCACACCCAGTGTTTTGGCCGAGCGTGACAGAAAGAATCGCACCAGATCCGGAATATCCTCGCGCCTCTCACGGAGTGGAGGAAGGCGAAGCCGAATCACATTGAGACGATGAAAGAGGTCCTCTCTAAAGCGTCCCTCGGCCACACGCTGCTCGAGGTTCTGATGCGTAGCCGCAATCACGCGGACATTCGCCTTCAGTGGCTGGTGACCTCCCACGCGATAAAAGTGCCCATCGGACAACACACGCAAGAGACGAGTCTGAAGATCAAGCGGCATGTCACCGATCTCATCTAAAAACAGTGTGCCGCCCTCGGCCTGCTCAAATCGACCCCGACGCTGTGCCTGCGCGCCGGTGAAAGAACCCCGCTCATGTCCAAACAACTCAGACTCCAGCAAATCATGGGGGATCGCGGCGGTATTGAGAGCAACGAATGGCATCTCCGCTCGAGGGCTGTGCTTGTGGAGCGCCGATGCAACGAGCTCCTTTCCTGTGCCGGACTCTCCTGTGATCAGCACCGTGGCCGACGACTGTGACAAACGTCCGATAGCCCTGAAGACTTCTTGCATGGCCGGGGCATGGCCCAACATCTCGAGCGACTGGCCCATGGCCATGGAGGAGGTCCCATTGATCGGATGCGACTCTCGCACGGCCCGGCGAATCAGGGCGGTGGCTTCATCGACATCGAATGGCTTCGAGAGATACTCGAAGGCCCCTCCTTGGAATGCTGAAACTGCGCTGTCAAGGTCCGAGAACCCCGTCATGATGATGACCGGCAGATCCGGCAGCCTTGCCTTCACCTGCTCGAGTAACTCCAGTCCGCTCTGACCGGGCATGCGAATGTCAGAGACCAAGACCTGAGGCGACTCCGACTGCAGCGCACGCATCGCCTCATTGGCCGAATCGAACAATCGACAATCAATCTCCGCCTTGCGAAGCGCCTTCTCGAGGACCCATCGAATAGACGCGTCGTCATCAACAATCCAAACCGGTTTCATCGAATCCACTCCTTCTGAACGGGCAGGCCGACGGGAAGTACGATGTCGAAGGCCGTCCCCGCCGAGGCGCTCGAGCAGTCAATCGTTCCCCCATGCTGGTGCACGATGCTCTGAGCAAGAGTTAAGCCAAGCCCATGGCCCTGGGGGTTACCAGAAACCAAGGGATAAAAAATCTCATCTCGAATCGCCTCTGGGATGCCCGGGCCATTGTCACGAACGGTGAGATGCAAGCCCAAGCGATAGCGCTGTCGGTGGAGAGTGACCTGCCTGTCCGCCCTCGTTCGGAGCAGAATTCGCCCTGGTTCGGTGCGGTCTGATTGCGAGGCAATTGCCTGGGCCGCATTGCGCACAATGTTGAGTACGGCCTGGATGAGCCGCTCCAAGTCACCCTCGATCTCGGGGAGACTCGTGTCGTAGTCCCGCTGGATCACCAGGGCATCCGAGAATTCCGACAAGACCAGTGTCCTGACACGCTCAAGAACCTCGTGAATATTCACAGATTGCGGGGATCGGCTTCGCCGCACCGGCGCGAGCATGCGATCGACCAGGGCCTGGAGTCGATCGGACTCTTTGATAATGACCTGGGTGTACTCCTTGAGCTCCCTGGTCGGCAGTTCCGCATCGAGGAGTTGCGCCGCCCCCCGTATTCCTCCGAGTGGGTTCTTAACCTCGTGTCCTAGATTCCGAAGCAGCGACTGATTCATCTGCATGAAGACCGCCTGACGCTCCTCTCGATCGACCCTCTGGGCTGCATCGGGCTCGCGCATTTCCACCGCGACCGACAAGCCCGGCTCATCCAGCACATTGATGGCGGTATCGAGGACTCGATCGATTCGCCCCTCGGCGGGCGACGACACGAACCAACGGGTCTGCAGACGCCGAACCACCACACCCATTTCCTCGCCCTGACTCCATCCCGTCATGACCTCACTCGGATGAACCACTAGCCCCTCGAGAGGCTGTCCGATCAACTGATGGGCGGCTTGACCCAGAAGGTTCTCGGCAGCAAGGTTCGCCTGAACAACTTCACCATGCGTATCGACGAGCAATACAGCAGTGCTCAGAAGGTCGAGCGGATTGATAGGTTGATTCAACATAGACATTGAAAAGAAAAGGGGGCGGATGACCGCCCCCTCTCTTGCCTTCACCTGCATGTCGAGGCGGGCCCGATCCGGCATCCTTACAGCGAGTAGTACATATCGAATTCCACCGGGTGCGTGGTCATCCGGAAACGAGTGACCTCGTCCATCTTGAGGTTGATGTAGGCGTCAATCATGCCGTCGCTGAACACACCGCCTCGGGTCAGGAACTCCCGGTCCTTGTCGAGCGCTTCGAGTGCCATGTCAAGGGAGGAGCAGACGGTGGGAATCTTCTTGTCCTCTTCAGGGGGCAGGTCATAGAGGTTCTTGTCGGCAGGGTCCCCCGGGTGAATCTTGTTCATCACCCCATCGAGACCAGCCATCATCATGGCGGCGAAGGCAAGGTATGGGTTGGCCGTGGGGTCTGGGAAACGGACCTCGATTCGGCGACCCTTGGGATTCGAGACGTATGGGATGCGAATGGATGCCGAGCGGTTGCGAGCCGAGTAGGCGAGCTTCACCGGCGCTTCAAATCCGGGCACCAAACGCTTGTAGCTGTTGGTTCCAGGATTGGTAATGGCGTTGAGCGCACGGGCGTGCTTGATGATGCCGCCGATGTAGTGGAGCGCGAAATCGGAGAGTCCAGCATAGCCATTTCCTGCAAAGAGGTTCTGACCGTCTTTCCAGATGGACTGGTGGCAATGCATACCCGAACCGTTGTCGCCAACGACAGGCTTGGGCATGAACGTAGCGGTCTTGCCGTAGCTTGCAGCAACGTTGTGGACCACGTATTTCAGAATCTGAGTCCAGTCGGCACGTTGAGTAAGGGTTGAGAACTTGGTGCCAATCTCGCACTGCCCAGGGCCCGCCACCTCATGGTGGTGAACCTCGACGGGCACGCCCATCTGCTCAAGAATCAGGCACATCTCGGACCGGATGTCTTGGAACGAGTCGACGGGTGGCACAGGGAAATAGCCGCCCTTCACGGCCGGCCGGTGGGCCAGGTTACCGCCTTCGTACTCGATTCCCGATGACCAGGAGGCCTCTTCCGACTTGATCTTCACGGAAGAGCCCGACATGTCCACGTTCCATGTAACGCCATCGAAAATGAAAAACTCGGGCTCCGGACCAAAATAAGCGGTGTCACCCACGCCCGAGGCCTTAAGGAAAGCTTCTGCGCGTTTCGCAATCGAGCGCGGATCCAGATCGTAGCCCTTGCCATCTGAAGGCTCCACGACATCGCAAGTCAAATTCAGGGTGGCTTCCTCGCGGAAGGGATCCATCACAGCGGTGGCAGGGTCGGGCATGAGCAGCATGTCCGAGGCCTCAATGCCTTTCCAACCCGCGATCGACGATCCGTCAAAGGCATGCCCGAACTCAAACTTGTCCTCATCGACCATCTTGGTAGGGACGGAGACGTGTTGCTCTTTCCCACGGGTATCAGTGAAACGAAAATCAACGAACTTAACGTCGTTGTCCTTAATCATTTTCAAGACATCTTTTGAACTGGCCATCGAACACGTCTCCATGGGGGTTGACTAAATTGTTGAATAGGCGCGAAACGTCGGTCCGTCGCCCTGCGACATTAGAGTGCAGATTCCGTGCCACCAGCGGCCCAAATCCCTATCCAAGAAAATTTATATAAAAAACAATGGTTTAAGATGATTGCTTGAGGAGGCGGAGGTTTTCTCGCACCAATAAAATGCGGTTTACGCACAACTATAAAGCAGATAGCACTACTCTAGTGCATGAAGAGCATCTGTAGGTCATTGAGGAAGCGCAGACCGAGGGCGGTGGGCACCCAACCGCCCCGATCTCGCTGCAGGAGCCCCCGGCGCTCGGCCACCGAGACTCCATCGAGCACCTCGGCCAATGGCCGACCAGTTCGAGCCTCGAACAGACTGGCCTCAAACCCAGCCGTGAGTCTCAAGGCGTTGAGCATGAACTCAAACCCAAGCCTCTCGGTGCTCACCAACTCAATTCGTCGGTGCATGCCTTTGCCCTCGCCAACCAGTCGCATGTAGTCCTCCGGGCGCCGGGTGTTGTTGTGCCGAAAAATTCCCTCGAGGGGAAGGCTGAGCTTTGAATGGGCCCCTGCCCCCAAGCCAAGGTAGTCTCCGAATTGCCAGTAATTCAGGTTGTGTCGGCATGGTTGCCCTTTGCGGGCAAAGGCAGAGACCTCATAACGGGCGAATCCTGCATCGGCCAGCAAGCCGCGGCCCTCGGACTCAATGGCCTCGATCATCTCCTCATCGGGCAAGCCACTCGGTGGTCGATTGGCGAAGACCGTATTAGGCTCCATGGTCAATTGATAATGCGAGATATGACCAACCCCAGAGCGAATGGCTCGGCCAAGGTCATCGAGCGCTGCCTGTAGGGTTTGATTGGGAAGTCCGTACATCAGATCGACATTCACACGCTCGAATATGGACACCGCCGACTCCACCGCTGCCTCTGCCTCGCGAGAATCATGAACGCGACCGATTCGATGCAGGGCCGCGGAGTCGAAGGTCTGAACGCCAATCGAGAGCCGATTGACGCCGCACTCCCGATAGCCTTGGAAGGCAAGTGGCTCGGTCGCACCGGGATTGGCTTCCATCGTAATCTCTGCACCCGATTCGATGGGCAGGCGCGCTCTCACAGAGGTGAGGAGCCGGTCGAGCTGCGCCGCTGTGAGGAGGTTGGGAGTCCCCCCCCCGATGAAAACAAACTTCACCGCTCGACCCCAGACCATGGGCAGTGCCTGCTCAAGGTCCAACGCCACTGAGTCGATATAGGTGTCGAGTGGTGCCTGGCCCCGACTTTCGTGGGAGTTGAAGTCGCAATACGGGCACTTCTTGATGCACCAAGGCAGGTGAATGTAGAGCCCCAGCGGAACATCGGTGGGGCCAACCGTTCTCAAGTCAGCGGGATTGGACCTCAGGGGCAAAACCATTGAGAAAGCCCGCGCAGCGCCTGGCCCCGATGCCCTCGATCGTGTTTCTCGGCCAAACTCATCTCGGCCGCATGCACCCCCGACACCCGATCGACAAAGAGGCGGTCGTAACCAAAGCCGGCATTGCCTCGCTCAGCCATCGCGATCGAACCCCGCCAGCGTCCCATGCTCACCATCGGAAGCGGATCGTTGTGCGAACGGACGCCAACCAAGACGCAAACAAACTCGGCACCACGCTCATCAACCGAAACATCATCGAGCATGGCCAACAACCAGGCACGATTGGCAGCGTCTCGGTCCATTCGGGAGATGCGCGCAGCGGCCTCTGAGTCGAGCCTGGGCAAAGCCAGACCAAAGTGGGCGGCGATCGACTCGCGTTGCTCGAAGAAGTCGGCCGACCAGACTCCTGGTGCGCCGAAGAGTGCATCGACCAGCAGCCCCGAGTCATCCGCCAAGGCGGGACGCCCACTGGCCTGACTGGCCTTTCGGGCCTTGAGCAAGGCATTCTCAAGAAAGGTGTTGTGGATTTCCTCGGGGGCGGCAAGGCCCAGCGCACCACTACTCTCCCACTCCACGCCCCAGTCGGCCGTGACGTGAGCAAGCTCAAGTAGCTTCCCCGAGTTTGAGCTAGCAAGCACCCAACGCTGCAAGTCTAGCCCTCAATCACCGCTGTAAGAATGGAGGAATCATCGGCCAGTCGACGTTGGAGACCGTGTATTCGAGCAAGCCCTGCGGCCGCCAACCCCATCATGTTGTTGAGATCCTCGCGCGAGAAAGGTGCGCCCTCGGCGGTGCCCTGAATCTCAACGAGACCGCCCGAACCCGTCATTGCAATATTCATGTCGGTGTCGCATCCCGAGTCCTCCTGGTAGTCCAGATCAATGACCACCGCCCCTTGAACCACACCGACCGAGATCGCAGCGACCTGATCCCGGATAGCCGCCTCCCAATTCGAGGCCAGCGCCGAGAATTCGCTCGCCTTGCGCGCAACCCTCAGAGCGTCGTGCATCGCCAGCCAGGCCCCGGTCACACTCGCAGTGCGGGTGCCGCCATCGGCCTGCAAGACGTCGCAGTCCAAGGTCACAGTGATCTCTCCGAGCCGTTCAAGGTCGACCACCGATCGAAGGCAACGTCCAATCAGACGCTGAATTTCAAGGGTTCGACCACCCTGCTTGCCTCGCGCCGCCTCTCGATCGCTGCGAGTGTGGGTAGAACGCGGCAACATCCCGTATTCAGCGGTGACCCAGCCCCTGCCCTGTCCCCGAAGAAACCCGGGCACCTTGGCCTCAATACTGGCGGTGCAGAGAACGCGAGTGTCGCCAAAGGAGACCAAGACGGAACCCTCTGCATGCTTCGTGAAGTGTCGATGAAACTCAATTCTGCGCATCACTTCATTGGCTCTTCCACTGGGGCGCATTCGGGTCTCCTCTTTGAGATCTGTCTATTCAGAGCCCGTACAATACATTGGCTATGACCATACAGAGCATGACTGGCTTTGGCACCGCCTCGGAACAGGCGCCAATTGGACTTATCCAGATTGAAATTAGAAGCGTCAATAGCCGCTTTTTTGAGTACTCGTCCCGAATGGCGGAGGAATTACGAGGCTTTGAGGTCCAACTCAGGGAGCATTGCGCGCAGGCCCTTCGTCGGGGAAAAGTGGAGTGCAGACTCCAAGTAAGCCGCAGCCACGCAACGAACCCAGAACTCAAAATCAATCGGGCGCTTGCCACCCAACTAATGACTGCGGGCGACGAGTTGCGCAGCCTGAGTCGTCAGCCCCCCGGACCCTGGACCACCGCAGAACTGCTTCGTTGGCCGGGTGTGCTCATCGAAAATGAATCGGATGCCGAGGCCATCCTTGCGGTCATCGACCGACTCTGCAGAAAAGCGATTGCCTCGCTCATTGAATCAAGACAGCGCGAGGGCCAGAAACTAAAGGTGCAGATTCTGGATCGACTCGAGCAACTAAAAGGCCTCACCGCCCGAGCCGGTGGGCTGGTGCCGGAGTCGATTCGACAACTCTCGGAGCGCATGCGAGCTCGACTCACCGAGGCATTTGAGGGGATTGGTGACTCAGAACGTGAAGGTATGCTGATGGAACGAATCCGACAGGAGGCCCATGCTGCGTCAATTCGATCGGACGTTGCCGAAGAGATCGACCGGCTCCAGGTTCATGTGCAAGAGATGGCCCGCTGTCTGCGTTCCCCAGAAGGCGACACACTTGGAAAGCGGCTCGACTTTCTCACCCAAGAAATGCATCGCGAGGCAAATACGATCGGGAGCAAATCCGCTGGTCTAGAGTTGACCCAACTGACCATGGAGATGAAGCTTCTCATCGAGCAGATTCGTGAGCAGGTTCAAAACATTCAGTAGATAAAAATGCCCGATGCGTCTGACGGACTTCTGATTATTGTCTCCGCCCCCTCGGGAGCGGGAAAGACGAGCCTGGTTCGCGCACTCCTCCAAGACTCTGGGCTGGGCCTGACACTCTCGGTCTCCACCACAACCCGCACCCCACGCCCTGGAGAGGTCAATGGCCGCGAATACTTTTTTTGTTCAGAAGCGGAGTTCAAGCAGGAGGTGGCGAAGGGCACGTTTCTCGAGTGGGCCGAAGTCCATAAAAACTTCTATGGCACATCCTCTGAAGCGATCTCCAGAGGACTCGCCAAGGGAGAGAGGGTCATTCTTGAAATTGACTGGCAGGGTGCCCGGCAGGTCCGAGAAAAATTTTCGCCTCGGCAGATTCTCAGCATCTTTATCGAACCGCCCTCTCTTTCCGAGTTGGAGCGACGACTGAGATCCCGGGGACAGGATTCGGAGGCCGTGATTTCCGCTCGGCTCTTGGCTGCCGAAGAGGAGTTGTCACATGCTGGTGAGTTCGATCATGTTATTATGAATCAAGAGTTTAGCGATGCGTTGCGCGAGTTGTCTGACATTATTCGCCGACGTATTTCCCAGTCCGTCCAATCCGTTTGAGAATCCGAGATCCATGGCAAGAATTACCGTAGAAGATTGTCTCGACCGAATCCCTAACCGATTCGAGTTGGCCTTGGCTGCCGCCTACCGAGCCCGTCAGCTGGCCCAGGGCTCCACGCCCAAAGTCGAATCCCGAGACAAGCCCACCGTCACCGCCTTGCGGGAAATCGCCGCTGGAGCCACCGGCCGCGAAATGCTTCGCAAGGTGCCGATCTAAGAAACAGTTGAACCAGCGGCCATGCATCGCGACGCCGTTGCCTCTGGTCCGAATGCGGTTATCTCGGTTGGGCAGCTCCTCGAGCGGGTCGCCTACCTGCCCGCCTCCGAAGCAGGCAGGCTAACCGAAGCCTTTCGCTTCGCCGATCAGGCCCACCTGGGCCAGTCTCGTCAGTCGGGCGAGCCTTACATTACCCACCCCCTGGCCGTTGCCGAAGTTTGTAGCAACTGGAAGCTCGATGCCGAAGCGCTCATGGCCGCCTTGCTCCATGACACGGTAGAGGATTGTGGGGTGAGCGCCCAAGAAATAGCTGAGCGATTTGGACCCAGCGTGGCCTCGCTTGTCAGCGGCCTCACCAAGCTCGACAAGCTTCAATTTCAAAGCCGCGAAGATGCGCAGGCCGAAAACTTTCGCAAGATGTTCATGGCCATGGCCGACGATGTCCGGGTCATACTCATCAAGCTCGCCGATCGCCTGCACAACATGCGAACCCTCGAGGGGGTCAGTCGTGAGAAGCGCGAACGGGTCGCCAAAGAGACCCTCGACATCTACGCCCCCATTGCCCATCGACTCGGCCTTAACGAAGTCTTTCGAGAGTTCGAAGACCTCTGCTTCGAGGGCCTCTTCCCCAAGCGTTACCGGGTGCTGTCTCAGTCTCTCATGGCCGCAAGAGGCAACCGCAAGGAGATCATCGGACGTCTCGAACAGTCCGTGACCGAGCAACTGCCTCGGTTCGGTATCGAGGCCCATGTATCGGGCAGGGAGAAGAGCCTCTTCTCAATCTACAGAAAGATGCGAGAGAAGCGACTGAGCTTTGCTGAGGTCTTGGACATTTATGGCTTTCGCATCTTGGTGCCGAAGCTATCGGATTGTTACTTGGCGCTCGGCGCCCTTCACGCGCTTTTCAAGCCTTCCCCGGGAAGGTTCAAGGATTACATCGCCCTGCCAAAGTCCAACGGGTATCAATCGCTGCATACCGTTGTGATTGGCCCCTATGGCACCCCCATCGAGTTTCAGATTCGAACTCAGGAAATGCACCGGGTCGCCGAGGCTGGCGTCGCGGCCCACTGGCTCTACAAAGAACACGACAGTGCCGTAACGCCCCTGCAGCAGAAGGCGCATGAGTGGATGCAATCCCTGCTTCAGACGCGCGGTAGCGAAGCCAATGAACTCATTGACCATGTGAAGATCGATCTCTTCCCTGATGTGGTCTACATCTTCACCCCGAAGGGAGAGATCCGAGAGCTGCCTCGTGGCGCCACCCCGGTTGACTTCGCTTACATGGTTCACACCGACGTGGGCAACCGTTGTGTTGCCGCCTCGGTCAATGGACAGAGCAAGCCTCTCGACACTGAGTTGCGAAACGGCGATGTCGTGCGGATAGAGACACGGCCTGAAGCCAATCCGCATCCGGGCTGGCTGGGATTCGTCAAGACAGCCAAGGCCAGGGCCGAGATTCGACACAGCCTGAAGAATCACACCCGCGAGAAAGCCATCTCATTTGGGCGCCGTCTGCTCGATTCTGCCCTTAAAGGCGTAGGGCTCGTGGGAGTTGATGACCCCAATTTGAATTGGTCGCAACTCTTTGCCGAGGCCACCGCCAACGATCGCGAAGGCGTATTCGAGGCCATCGGCCTCGGACACATGCTGGCCAATGTGGCCGCAAGGCGGCTTGCTCCCATTGATGGCAGTGCGCTGTTGGCGAAACAACTCAATCCCTACGCACAGGCGGCACTGCGTCTCTCCATCGAGCATCTCACGCAGTCCGATATTGGAATCAGTATCAACGGCTCCGAGGGCACCGCGGTTCAATACGCGAATTGTTGTTTCCCGATCGCGGGAGACAACGCCTGGGGATTCATGCGAGGAGGTGCTGGCCTGCTTGTTCACCGCGCCAGCTGCCCCATGGCACGCAGGCAACGCAGCAAAGATGCGGCGCGCTGGGCGGATGTTCTTTGGGGTGACCCCCTCTTTCGGGTCTTTCAAACCCAACTCGATATCGAAGTCAACGATGAGCCCGGCGTATTGGCCAAGGTCGCTGCCGCGATATCCGCATGCCAGGCCAATATTGTTGATATTTCCATCGAACCCCACACGGGGGGGCTCGCCACCTTGGCGGTGGCAATTGAGGTCAAGAACCGGCTCCACCTTGCCGACGTTCTAAGAAGAGTTCGCCGAAACAACACCGTTCATCGCGCCACGCGCCGAACCAAGAATGCAGGGGCGAGCCCAGCTATGTAAAGGGCCTTAACTGCCTGCGATCATCATGCGGTCGATCAACACCGACCCCGAGGTCTTGGTTCCGCGGTTGATCTCATCCCCCCCGATGGCAACCATTCCCTTGTACATCTGCTTGAGGTTGCCAGCAATCGTGATCTCCTCGACCGGATACTGAATCTCTCCGTTCTCGACCCAATAGCCAAAAGCACCTCGAGAATAGTCCCCGGTGAGACCGTTGACACCCTGCCCCATGAGCTCTGTAACCAAGAGTCCGCGCCCCATTAGGCGAATGAGTTCGGCGAGCGAGCCAGCAGCACCATTGGACTGATTCAAGGTCCAGCGCAGATTGTGCGCCCCTCCCGAATTGCCCGTGGTCCGCATGCCCAGCTTGCGCGCGGTGTACGTGGACAGGAAATAGCCCTCGACACGCCCATTGGCAATAACGCGCCTGGCCTGCACCCGAACGCCTTCATCGTCGAATGGTGCACTCCCCGCGGCGCGTAAAACATAAGGATCCTCCATGAGCTCAAGCCCATCGGGGAAGACAGATTGACCCATGCTGTCATTGAGGAAGCTCGCCTTTCGATAGAGGGCACTTCCTGAGAGCGCATGAACCAGAGAGCCCATCAGGCCAACGGCCAGTGGTGCCTCGAAGATCACCGGATACTCGCCAGTGGGAATACGCCGGGCACCAAGCCGCGAGAGCGCACGCTCGGCGGCATAGCGACCCACTGCCTTGGGAGGTAACAACTCCGTGGCGACCCGGCTCGTGGTGTACCAGTCATCGCGTTGCATGGCCTCGCCCGATCCTGCAATGGGGGCCACATTGAGCCAATGGCGACTGTATGGGTAGCCCCCTGAAAAGCCACGAGAATTCGCAGAGTGGAACTGCCCATGGCTGGCCGCGACCGAGGCGCCTTCGCTGTTTTGAATGAGGGGACTGACCGACAATGCGGCGGCCTCGGCTTCTAGAGCGAGTCGAGCTGCTGCATCGGCGGTGATCGACCAAGGATGAAACAGCGACAAATCCCGCATCTCTCGGGCAATGTCCGCATCCTCGGGAAGTCCGGAATGTGGGTCCTCTGCCGTGTAATGTGCAATATCAAGCGCGCGCTGAACAGTCGCGCGCAGCGCAGGCTCCGAGAGATCCGAGGTCGATGCATGGCCACGACGATGGCCTTTGTAGACCGTCACGGCGGCACCGCGGTCGCGGGTTCGCTCGATCGTCTCGAGCTGCCCCATTCGAACCGAAACGCTCAATCCAGACTGCTCTGAGACCTCGGCGCTTGCGTCGGTGGCGCCGAGTTCGCTGGCGATATCCAGGAGTTGGTGGGACATGTCCCGAAGAGATTCGGGGCTATAGAAGAAGGTTTGGGAGTCTTTGGATTGCATGGGTCACAATAGTGCCATGAAGCATGATGACACTCGAATGGCTAAGATTGGTTTGGTATCCATCAGCGATCGGGCCAGTGCCGGCGTATATCCGGATGAAGGCCTGCCCAGTCTGAAGCAGTGGCTCTCCAAAGCACTAACCAGCCCTTGGACCCCCCTCGAGAGACTGATCCCCGACGAAGAGTCGGTCATCTCGGCCACACTTATTGAACTCGTCGACCAAGAGGGATGTGACCTGGTCCTGACCACAGGTGGCACGGGCCCAGCCAAGCGAGATGTCACTCCAGAGGCCACACTGGCAGTCGCCGACAGGGACTTGCCAGGCTTTGGCGAACAGATGAGGCAGATATCGCTGCAGTTTGTCCCCACCGCCATCCTCTCTCGTCAGGTGGCTGTGATACGGGGCACTTGCCTCATCATTAATCTTCCCGGCCGGCCGCGTGCCATTCAGGAGACCCTCGAGGGCCTTCGCACCGAGACGGGCGAGGTTCGGGTGCCGGGCATCTTTGCCGCTGTGCCTTATGGAATGGAACTCATTGGCGGGCCGAGCCTTCAGGTCGATGAGTCCATCTGCAAGGCCTACCGGCCCAAGAAGTAACGCTCCATTCGATCAAGGCCCTCCTCCAAGACCGCGATTGGTTTGGGGAAAGAGACCCGTACAGACTTGTGCGCGTCGACGTCGCTGAAGTCTCGCCCGGGCGCGAGCAACACACCCATCGTGTCGCAGAGTTCTAGACAGAATGCATAGCTGTCGTTGACCAGAGGCGATACATCGCAGTATGCGTAGAAGGCACCGGCTGGCTGGGCCGGAATTCCAAGTCCCAGCGCCTTGAGCCGTGGCAACAGAAACGCTGCATGCTCTGCATAGCGCTTCCGATAGCCCTCGACGATTGCGAAGGTCTCTGAATGAAACGCCTCGAGTGCGGCTTGCTGAGCGAGCCCCGATGCGGAAATAAATAGATTCTGTGAGAGACGTTCCAACGCAGGCATCCAGTCAATGGGCGCAACCATCCAGCCCAGCCGCCAGCCAGTCATGGAGTAGGTCTTTGAGAAGCTGTTGATCGAGATCACCCGATCACCGAGACCGAGAAAGGAGCGTGCACCACCACTGAAATGAAGGCGCAGATAGATCTCATCGGCCACAAACCAACCGCCCTTGGATGCAATGAAGTCATGAATCTTCGCCGCCATGGTGGGGTCGAGCGCACAGCCGGTGGGATTGGCGGGAGAGGCCAGGAGCAATGCCCTGGTCTTGGGGCCCCACGCCTGCTGAATCTGTTCAAGAGTCGGCTGAAAGTTTGTCTTGGCACTCACCGGCAGGCTTCGGGGGATGGCATTGACCATCGAGACAAACTCTCGGTTACACGGGTAACCGGGGTCAAGAATCAAGACCTCGTCACCGGGATTAAGCATGGCTGCGAAGCAGAGCAGCAAAGCCCCGGAGGCACCGGCCGTCACCATGACCCTCGCGGGATCGATATCGAGTTGATCTCGGTGGGCATAGTCTCTGGCAATCGCCTCACGAAGAGACAAAAGACCAAGCGCATCTGTGTAGTGAATGCGACCCCCCTCAAGGTGCTTGCGGGCAGCGACAAGAATCGGTTCCGGGGTGGGAAAGTCGGGTTCGCCGACCACCATGCTCACCACTTCTCCGCCCTTTGCTCGAAAACCATGGGCGCGGGCCATGAGCTCCATGACATAAAACGGGCGAGTGTTGAGGGCCCGGCCTGAGAGGTCTGCCAAGGCGGCGCTCATTGCACGATCTGGACGATCGACCGAGTTAGAGACAACGCCTCGTTGATCAAGCGGCCTCCTCACGCGCTGCCTTTCGGCGCTCGTGCTCGACCAGGTGCCGTTTGCGAAGACGAATACTCTGTGGGGTGATCTCAACCAGTTCGTCTTCCGCAATGAATTCAACCGCCTTCTCTAAGGTGAGTTCAATCGGAGTGGTGAGGTCGATGTGCTCATCCTTGCCGGAGGCCCGAACATTGGTGAGTTTCTTCTCCCTCACCGGATTGACCACCAAGTCGTTGTCTCGGCTGTGAATGCCAATAATCATTCCCTCATAAAGCTTCTCACCGGGCGAGACGAACATGCGACCCCGCTCCTGAAGCTTCCAAAGCGCATAGGCTACAGCCTCACCATCGTCTTGAGAGATCAGCACGCCGTTGCGACGCTCGGCAAGTTCGCCCTTGTACGGCCCGTAGGCATCAAAAATATGGCTCATCAGGCCCGTGCCGCGAGTGAGTGTGAGGAACTCCCCTTGAAAACCAATGAGTCCTCGTGCAGGAATGCGGTACTCCAGTCGCACACGCCCCTTGTCATCCGGAACCATATCGAGCAGATCGCCCTTGCGTAGCCCCAGGTTTTCCATAATCGGGCCCTGGTGCTCCTGCTCCACATCGATGGTGAGCATCTCATAGGGTTCGAGACGCTCACCGCCCTCGCTGTCTTTGAAGACCACGCGGGGGCGAGAAACGGCCAACTCATAGCCTTCGCGACGCATGTTCTCAAGGAGGATTGTTAAGTGAAGCTCCCCCCGGCCCGAGACCTTGAATGTGTCAGTGTCCGAACCGAACTCAACGCGCAGGGCGACATTGCTTTTTAACTCTCGCTCCAGTCGCTCTCGAATCTGACGGCTGGTTACAAATTTCCCCTCACGACCCGCCAAGGGTGAGTTATTCACCATGAAGTTCATCGATAGCGTCGGCTCATCCACCTTCAACATGGGGAAGGCATCGACATTGGCAGGGTCACAGACCGTGGTGCCAATATTGAGATCCTCAATGCCATTGATGAGCACGATGTCGCCCGCCAGGGCCTCGTCGACCACCTCACGTTCTAGGCCGCGAAACTTCAAGACCTGATTGATCCGTGCCTTGCGTGGTGTTCCCTCGGGGCCATCCACGATCACGACGTCCTGAAGCGGCTTGAGCCGGCCTCGGGCGACCCGACCAATGCCAATCTTTCCAACATAACTGGAGTAATCGAGGGAGCAGATCTGAAGCCGAAGCGGACCATTCTCATCGTCATCGCGGATTGGCACGTACTGGAGAATGGCTTCAAAAAGCGGGCGCATGTCCGTGCCGGGCTGGGAATGGTTCAAGGTGGCAAAGCCCTGCAATGCAGAGGCGTAGACCACCGGAAAATCGAGCTGCTCTTCGGTGGCGCCGAGCTTGTCAAAGAGATCGAAGGTCTGGCTCACCACCCAATCGGGTCGGGCACCCGGGCGGTCCACCTTGTTGACCACCACAATGGGCTTGAGGCCTTGGGCCAGTGCCTTGCGTGTCACGAATCGGGTCTGAGGCATTGGCCCCTCTACTGCGTCGACCAGCAAAAGAACGCTATCGACCATTGACAGGACCCGTTCCACCTCGCCGCCAAAATCCGCATGCCCCGGCGTGTCAACGATATTGATATGCGTGCCCTCGAACTCGACTGCACAATTCTTAGCAAGAATGGTGATTCCACGTTCCTTCTCGAGGTCGTTGGAGTCCATGACCCGCTCAGACACCGCCTGATTGGAACGAAAGGTGCCTGACTGCTGAAGTAGCTTGTCCACCAGGGTGGTCTTGCCATGGTCGACGTGGGCGATGATTGCGATATTGCGCAGTTGGCGCATAAAACTTCTCCTTGGGATTTAACTATGCTGGGCCAGCAATCGGGTCGGCGACAGCTGTCCCCCCACCCAACTGCCTGTCCCAAAAAACCTGCCAGAGCCATCGATCACCCGAACCCGATCTTGGATCGAATGACCCGGCGCCGGCGGAATACTGACCACCTGGCCGTGCAGAAAAGAATCGAGTTGGACGTGACCCAGCGTCACTGTGGGCCAATCTCGAATGAGGTGATCGACCGGCAGTAGCACTCGATCGATGCCCGTGGGGTCGTCCTTGGCCAGGGCCTCGAGCCTCTCGAGCGATACCGCATCTTCATCACCAAGCGGGCCCAGCCCATTGCGGCGCAGCCCCGCCAGATAGGCACCACAGCCGAGTCGACTTCCAATCTCCTGGGCAATGACTCGAACGTAGGTGCCTTTCGAGCATCGAAGCTGGACCTGAATTCGAGTCCCCTCCATGCCAATAAGGGCGATGCTGTGAATCTCAATCCTGCGGCCCGACCGATGGACCTCCTCGCCTACCCGTGCGTAGGCGTAGAGGGGCTTGCCCTGGTGCTTGAGTGCCGAGTGCATCGGTGGAACCTGCAACTGAGGACCCACCATGGACGCAACAACGTCCTGGACCTGCTCGCGTGAGACAGAGACCGATTGCCGCGAAAGCACCTCTCCCTCGGAGTCCCCGGAGTCCGTATTGATGCCCAATTCAATCTCTGCCAAATACGACTTATCGGACTCCAATCCCTGCTGTGCAAACTTGGTCGCCTCGCCAAACATCACCGGCAGAAGACCCGATGCGAGTGGGTCGAGGGTTCCTGCGTGCCCAGCTTTACTGGCACGGAACAAGCGTTTGACGTAACCAAGAACCTGAGTGGAGGAAGGGCCCCTTGGCTTGTCGAGCACCAACAAGCCGTCGACGCGTCGTCTGGAAGTCATGGATTGCCGAGCCGGTGTCCTAGGACGAGCGGCCCACCGCCTCGTCAATCAGTGCGCTAAGGTGGGCGCCTCGGGAGACCGAGTCATCGAGTACAAAATGAAGTTCCGGTGTCTGGTGAATGCCGAGCATCTGTGCAAGCCGTGCACGCAAGAAACCTCGGCAAGCGGAGAGGCCTTGGGCCGATTTCGTGCGCTGCTCGTCGCTGTCGGGCAGGACCGAGTAGAAGACTTTTGCGTGGGCGTAGTCAGCGGAGACCTCCACCTCGGTCAGGGTCACAAATCCAATCCGTGGGTCACGCACCTCGAGCCGAAGCAACTCCGCAAGGTCTCGCTGGACCTGATCGGCCACACGAAAACCTCGCTCAATAGTGGCTCTAGAGGGTCCGCGCGATTTCCTGGATTTCGAAGACTTCAAGCTGATCGCCCTCCTGGATTGCATCAAAGCCCTTGAGCGTCAGGCCACACTCGAAGCCCTCTTTGACCTCCTTGGCATCGTCCTTGAACCGTTTGAGCGTATCGAGCTCGCCCGTCCAGACCACCACATTGTCACGCAGCAGGCGAACCTGCGCATTGCGACGAACGATGCCCTCGAGAACCATACAACCTGCAATGTTCCCGAGACGAGACACCTTGAAGATCTGCCGAATCTCAACGAGTCCAATGACATTCTCACGCCGCTCCGGTGCAAGCATGCCCTGCATGGCATTTCGGACATCGTCGACGGCGTCGTAAATGATGGTGTAGTAGCGAAGGTCGATGCCATTGGCCTCGGCCAATTTGCGAGACGCCTGGTCGGCTCGAACATTGAAGCCAATCACCACGGCCTTCGATGCAATAGCAAGGTTGATGTCCGACTCGGTAATGGCGCCAACAGCCGCATGAACCACAGCCACTCGCACCTCATCCGTTGAGAGCTTGAGCATCGACGCCGCAAGTGCCTCTTGAGAGCCTTGAACATCGGCTTTCACAATCAGTGGCAAGGTCTGGAAGCCCTCTCCCATGTTCTCGAACATATTCTCGAGCTTGGCAGCCTGTTGCTTGGCCAGCCGAACATCGCGGTACTTGCCCTGGCGAAATAGTGCGATCTCCCTGGCTTTGCGCTCGTCACCCAAGGCAAGAACTTCATCACCGGCCAAGGGCACGTCTGTCAGACCCAAGATCTCGGCAGGAATGGATGGGCCGGCCTCCTCGATCGGGCGCCCTGCCTCATCGAGCATGGCCCTTACGCGGCCAAACGAACTTCCAGCCAGGAGCACATCGCCACGACGAAGGGTTCCTGATTGGACAAGAATCGTCGCCACAGGTCCCCGGCCCTTGTCGATTCGGGCCTCGATCACCAATCCCTTGGCCATTGCCTTGGCCGGTGCCTTGAGTTCAAGCACCTCGGCCTGCAGAAGAACCTGTTCCAGGAGATCATCGACCCCCTGACCGGTCTTGGCGGAAACGGGTACAAACGGCGAATCGCCCCCAAATTCCTCGGGCACCACTTCTTCGGCCACCAACTCACCCCGCACTCGGTCGGGATTGGCCTCTGGCTTGTCAATCTTGTTCATGGCAACAACGATGGGGACCTTTGCTGCCTTGGCGTGGGCGATGGCCTCCTTGGTCTGTGGCATCACACCGTCGTCGGCAGCAACCACCAGCACCACGATATCTGTGGCATTGGCACCGCGCGCGCGCATGGCCGTAAACGCCTCGTGACCCGGTGTGTCGAGAAAGGTAATAACGCCCCGCGGGGTCTCCACGTGGTAGGCCCCGATGTGTTGGGTAATCCCACCGGCCTCGCCTGCAGCGACTTTGGATCGACGAATGTAGTCGAGCAGAGAGGTCTTGCCATGATCGACGTGACCCATGATGGTCACAACCGGCGGGCGAGACTCCTGCTCCCCCTCCTCGTCCGTCGGAACATCCTCTGAGAGGAAAGCCTCAGGGTCGTCGAGCTTGGCGGCAAAGGCCTTATGGCCCATCTCCTCCACAACAATCATGGCGGTATCTTGGTCGAGCACCTGGTTGATGGTCACCATCTGCCCCATCTTCATGAGTGCCTTGACCACCTCTGCCCCCTTGACGGACATTTTGTGAGCGAGATCCGCAACCGTGATGGTCTCGGGAATATAGACATCACGCACGACGGGCTCGGTCGGGGCAACAAAGTTGCTAGCCTCCTTGTCGCTTGAACCACCCTTTCGCGACCTCGGACCCGATCCGCGCCAACCCCCAACACCCCCGGAGGCATCTCCACGGGTCTTCAAGGCACGCTTCTTCTGAGCGTCATCCTGCCAAGTCGAAGAGAGCTGTGCCGACTTAACCGACTTCTCGTTCTTCTTGTCCTTGGGCTTGTCGGTGGACTCCTCACCAGGCTTTTTTGCCGCCTTATTCAGTGTGATCGTGGACTCGGGCTTGGCGGGTTCTGGGGCCTTGGCCGTCGCCGCAAGCTTTCCTGTGCGAGCGGCCGTCATTAAGCGATTGATGGCAGCGACTTCGTCTTCAACGGCACGCCGCGCGTCGGCCGCCTTCACCGCCGCGTCCTCCGCGGCCGTGACCTTGCGCACACGAGATTTCTTTGGCTCATCGGACTCGACGGCCTCGGCGGATTTCTCGGTATCCGAGAGCGCCTGTTGTGCTTCCTCTGCCGCCGCCTTGGCGGCGATCTCAGCGGCCTGGGCCTGCTCCTCCAGCGCCTTGAGTTTGTCGGCACGCTCCTGCTCCTGGCGTGCAAGCAATTCCTGCTGCCGCCTGGCCTCTGAGTCCCGACGCGCCTGCTCCTCCGGACTTACGGTGGCCACAGCAGGCGTTGCGACGGCCGCCTCGGCCGTCTCGGCACCGTCTCGCTTGACGAAGACACGCTTCTTGCGAACCTCGACCTGAATGGTTCTTGACTTCCCGGTGGCATCGGCCTGACGAATCTCAGACGTCTGCTTCTTGGTGATGGTGATCTTTTTTCGAGTGGCCGCTTCCGCACCATGGGACTTTCGCAGTGCCTCAAGCAGCTTCTCTTTGTCTGCCTCCGCAAGCGCATCGGACGCTGAGGACTTATCGACGCCAGCAGACTTTAATTGCTCAATCAGTGTCTCAACAGAGACCTTGAGCTCTTGGGCGAACCCTTCGACTGTATTAGCGGCCATCCTTGGATGCCCCTCCTTCCTCGAGCGCTTCATTGGCCTCATCTTCGAACCAATGGGCCCGCGCCTTCATGATCAGTGCACTCGCATCCGCCTCATCCATGCTGGTGAGCTCCATGAGCTCGTCAACGGCAAGCTCCGCAAGGTCGTCGCGAGAAAAGACCTTGCCGTCGGCCAACTTGGCGGCAAGCTGATGGTCCATCCCCTCGAGGTCGAGCAGATCCTGGGTGGTGGTGCCAAGCTTCTCTTCGGTCGCGATGGCCTCTGTGAGCAGGGCGTTTCGCGCGCGGGTTCGAAGCTCATTGACAGTGTCCTCGTCGAAGGCCTCCATCTCCATCATCTCGGCCACAGGCACGTAGGCAATCTCCTCAAGGCTCGAGAAGCCCTCCGCCACCAGGACCTCTGCAACCTCCTGATCGACATCGAGCTTGGCCATAAAGGTCTCAACCACCCGCTGCTTCTCCTGCTCGGAGCGCTGCTCGGATTCCTCGGAGGTCATGATGTTGATCTGCCAGCCGGTTAGTTCAGAGGCCAGACGAACATTCTGTCCGCCGCGACCAATGGCCACCGCGAGTTCGGCCTCATCGACCACAACATCCATTGCGTGGCGCTCTTCATCGACCACAATCGAGCTGACATTCGCCGGAGCGAGTGCACCAATAACAAACTGGGCAGGGTCATCCGACCAGAGGACAATGTCAACCCGCTCACCAGCCAACTCGTGAGTGACGGCCTGAACGCGGCTGCCACGAACCCCCACACAGGTGCCGATGGGGTCGATGCGACGATCGGTGGTGTGAACCGCAATCTTGGCTCGAATACCTGCATCGCGTGCAGCTGACTTAATGGTCATGAGGCCCTGTTCAATCTCGGGAACCTCTAACTCAAAGAGCTTCATGATGAAGTCTGAAGCCGTGCGGGAGAGAATAATCTGGGGCCCGCGAGGCGTCCGGTCGACTCTCAGGAGAAAAGCGCGAACTCGATCACCCGGTCGCAGATTCTCTTTTGGGATCATCTGATCACGCGGAAGCCTGGCTTCGATCTTGCCCGCCTCGACGATCACATCGCCACGCTCCAGGCGCTTGACGGTTCCATTGACGATCATCTCGCCACGCTCAAGAAAGTCTTTCAGGATCTGCTCGCGCTCGGCCTCGCGGATGCGCTGAAGAATGACCTGCTTGGCGGCCTGCGCCCCGATTCGCCCAAACGGGACCGCATCGAGTTCCTCTTCGATAAAGTCGCCCACCTCGACGTCGTCGATCTGCTTCTTGGCCTCGGTCAGAATGACCTGGAGGTCGTGGTCCTCAAGCTCGCCGTCTGGAACCACCTGCCAGCGACGGAAGGCCTCGTAGTCGCCGGTGTCACGATCGATACTGACGCGAACATCGACCTCGTCGACAAACTGCTTTTTTGTTGCCGAGGCCAATGCAGACTCCAGTGCCTGAAACACGATGTCTCGCTCAACGCTTTTCTCGCGGGCCAGCGCATCGGCCAGCATTAGGATTTCACGGCTCATCGCCTCTTCTCCTTCCAAGGGTCATTGGGCACGAGTCGTGCCTCATCCACATCGTTCAAATCAAAGTCCAAAACCATCTCCTTGCCCTCCGGCCCCTCGAAGACCAGACGGTAGTGCCCCTCGACGCGATCGAATGGGCCCTCGAAGTTGCGCCGATTGCCTACCGGATGTCGCAACTTCACTCGAATCCTCTCGCCCTCGAACCGCTCAAAGTCGCGATCTCTGCGAAGCCGACGATCGAACCCGGGCGATGACACCTCTAGCCGCTCAAACTCAATGCCCTCGACAGGCAGTTGATGGACCAGTTGGTTCGACAGCGCCTCACAATCATCGATCGAGACCAAGCGACTGCCGTCCGAGATATCGATAAACACCCGAAGCAAGCCACTGGGGCCATGCTCTAAATCCACGAGCTCATAGCCAAAACCAGCGGCACACGTCGAGATTGCATCCCAGACCCGGTCGGTCATTGTTCTGTTTTAATCCCTTTCGGAAAAAAAAATGGGCCCGAATGAGCCCATTTCAATGAAATTAGAATCTGCCCGAATTGTAGGCGATTTACACCGCCGCATCAAGCAGTTGGGCCACCTCCGCCGGGCCCCTTGCGTGGACGAGATGAACGCTTAGGCCCGTTTCTTTTGGGCCCACCGCCGGGGCGACCCGCTCCGCCGGGACGCTGCGGGGCAGACAGAGCCCCACTGCCCGGCTTGGCCGTGCCCCAGGTGGTTTGAAGCGGATTGGGCTTGCGCCCGCCCTGCCGCCGCTTGGCGGCGCCGCCGAGGTGGGACAGGTGTGCGTCCGGCCCACTGGGTTGCCACTCGTCGTCCTCCTGCGTGGGGTGAAAGTCCTCGGCGTCGAGGGCTCGGTCGTGTGGATCCATGGCCAGGCGGGATTCCGATGACATTGGGCCCTGAAAGGCCTGTGGCGCTCGAGGAGAGCGGCCCTTCGCGGAATCGGGGCGGGTCCGTGCCTTGGCTCGGCCACCGGACTTTCGAGCCGACCCCGATGCACGCCCCTTGAGTCCGACCGACTGCATCAGCGCCGCGACCGCCTCCTGCGAGAGGTCCACCGACTTCCCTCGCTTGAGCCCGGGCGGAAGCTGAACCAGGCCATAACGAATGCGGATAAGGCGGCTGACCGTCAGCCCCACATGCTCAAACATACGGCGCACTTCGCGATTCCTGCCCTCACGAATGGCCACGCGCCACCAGCGGTTGGCCCCCTCGCCACCCGCCTCTTCGATGCGCTCGAACTTCGCCTCACCATCATCGAGGGTGATTCCGTGACTGAGCTGGGCGCGCGCCTCATCGGAGAGTTCACCCAACACTCTTACGGCGTACTCACGTTCGACCTCATTGCGAGGATGCATGAGTCGATTGGCGAGCTCTCCTGAGGTGGTAAATAAGAGAAGGCCCTCGGTACTGACATCGAGCCGTCCCACGGTGATCCAACGCCCGTAGCGAACGGGCGGAAGCTGACGAAACACAGTGACCCGCTGCTGAGGATCGGACTTGGTGACGATCTCACCGGCGGGCTTGTGATAGGCCAGAACCCTTACCGGTGGTGGCTCCACGGCGATTCGTATGGGTTTGCCATTGACCTTGACCTGGTCGGCATGGGTGATTCGTTGGCCGATGTGAGCGGGAGTGCCGTTCACAGAGACGCGTCCTGCGAGGATGAGTTCTTCCATCTCACGGCGCGAGCCAATGCCAGCATCTGCCAGGACCTTGTGGAGTTTCGGGGGGTCGTAGGCGGGGCCAGCCCCCTTGCCCTCGGAATCGAGCAAAAGCCCTGGCTCGGACGGCTCTCCAAGAAGCGCCGGCCAATCCTCATCGGCCATCGGTTCGTCAAGAACCGGGGCCGGCTTCATCTCTAAGTCTTGGTCTTCATTGAGCATTGCTGTGTCCTTCACCGGCCATCTGATCTGAGATCGACTCAGCAATCGCAGCAGGGGCACCCGCCTGAAGAAGAATCTGACTTGCCGCCTCGGACCAGCCATCCTCTAGGGCGGGGAGTTCCTCGAGAGACCGAAGGCCCAAATCATCCAAAAACTGCCGGGTGGTGCCATAGAGTGCGGGGCGACCCGGGGCATCTCGGTGGCCAATGGTCTCGACCCATCCGCGCTCTTCGAGAGCACGAAGCACCGGGGTTGCCACCACGACACCACGAATTTCTTCGATGTCGGCGCGGGTTACTGGTTGTCGGTAGGCGATGATGGCGAGGGTCTCCATTGTGGCCCGTGAATAGCGGGCCGGCTTGTCGGGGCGAAGGCGATCTAGATAGACCCGCATCTCGGGGCGGGACTGAAACCGCCAGCCGGACGCCAGGGGCGCGAGTTCAACGCTGCGGTCGGCCCAATCTCGACGAATATCGTCGAGTAACAGGCGCACCGTGTCGTCATCCATTTCATCATTGAATAGCCGCTTCAAGACAGGGACCGTCAGAGGTTCTCCACTTGTCAGCAAAGCGGCCTCCAGCACTTTTTTCGCTTCGACCGTATTCATGAACTAAGTAAGGGGTTGGCGGAGAGAGGGGGATTCGAACCCCCGATAGGCTATTAACCTATACACGCTTTCCAGGCGTGCGACTTAAACCACTCATCCATCTCTCCGCTGAGAGGACGCGTGGTCGGTTGAGGCCAACCAAGGCCCAACCGACCTTTCAAAGCACGCCAGTGTATCAGTTTAGGTTGCTTGCTTGAGCTGCTCCAAAATCGCAGGATTCTCGAGGGTCGACGTATCTTGCGTGATCTCCTCTCCCTTCGCAATGGTTCGAAGAAGACGACGCATGATCTTGCCCGATCGTGTCTTGGGGAGGTTGTCACCGAAACGGATTTCCTTGGGCTTGGCGATGGGTCCGATCTCTTTGCCCACCCAGTTTCGGAGTTCCGTTGCGACCGCTTTGGCGGAATCCCCCGAGGGACGGGCCTGCTTGAGAACCACAAAAGCAACGATGGCCTCTCCGGTCATGTCATCGGGTCGGCCCACCACAGCGGCCTCTGCAACCAATGAATTTGCCACCAAGGCGGACTCGATCTCCATGGTTCCCATTCGGTGACCCGAGACATTGAGCACGTCATCGATTCGACCCATGATGGTGAAGTAGCCCGTGTCCTTGTCACGTATTGCACCGTCACCCGCGAGGTAGAGGCGGCCACCGAGTTCCTCGGGGTAGTAGGCCTTCTTGAAGCGATCGGGGTCACCCCAGATGGTTCGAATCATTGAGGGCCACGGCCGCTTGACCACCAGAATACCGCCCTGGCCATTGGGCACATCACCACCGGATTCGTCGACAATCGCCGCCTGAATACCCGGGAAGGGCAGCGTGCATGAGCCTGGAACCAGTGGCGTAGCACCCGGCATCGGGGTGATCATGTGGCCGCCCGTCTCGGTCTGCCAGAAGGTATCAACGATTGGGCATCGACCACCGCCAATATTGTTGTGGTACCACATCCAAGCCTCGGGATTGATGGGTTCACCCACCGAACCCAGAAGCCGAAGGGAGTCGAGCTTGTAATGGCGTGGATGGACCTCGGGCGTGGTCTCGCCGGCCTTAATGAGTGAGCGAATGGCCGTGGGCGCGGTGTAGAAGATCGTTACCCGGTGGTCCTGAATCATTTGCCAGAAACGCCCCGCATTGGGGAAGGTGGGGACCCCCTCAAAGACAATCTGGGTGCCACCGCATGCCAATGGGCCATATGCAATGTAGGTGTGACCGGTGACCCAACCAATGTCGGCCGTGCACCAAAATACATCGTCTGGACGCAGATCGAATGTGTATTTCATGGTGAGCACGGCGTGAAGCAGATAGCCCCCCGTAGAGTGCTGAACCCCCTTGGGCTTACCGGTCGATCCTGAGGTGTAGAGAATAAACAGAGGGTGCTCGGCCTCGACCCACTCGGGCTCGCAGGTGGCGGCCTGACCCTTCATCAGGTCATCCATGTAGATGTCGCGACCAGCAGTCATAGAGACCTTCCCGCCGGTGCGTCGAAAGACGATGACATTGCGAACACCCTCGCACCCACCCATGCCGAAGGCCTCATCGACTGCGGGCTTCAGGGGGATGTTCTTGCCGCCCCTGCACTGCTCGTCGGCGGCGATCACCAAAGTGGCACCTGCGTCCACCACACGCTCTTGCAGACTCTTGGCCGAGAAGCCGCCAAACACCACCGAGTGAATCACGCCGAGTCGCGCACAGGCCTGCATGGCCACCACACCCTCGACCGACATGGGCATGTAGATGAGGGCGCGATCGCCCTTCTTGTATCCAAGGGACTTGATTCCATTGGCAAGTGCGCAGACTTGGTCATGCAATTGCTTGTAGGTGACGCGACTGACACTGCCGTCATCGGCCTCAAAGATAATGGCGACCTTGTCACCCTGCCCATTCTCGATATTGCGATCGAGGCAGTTGTAGGAGGCATTAATGAGGCCGTCGTCAAACCATTTATAGAAAGGCGCGTTGCTCTCATCGAGCACGCGAGTGAATGGCTTCTTCCAACTCAACTCCTCGCGTGCACGCTTGGCCCAAAAGCCCGGGTAATCCGCCGCAGCCTCGTCGCACATGGCCTGATAAGCGGCCATGCTGCCGATGCGCGCCTTGGCCGCGAACTCCTTGGGCGGCTCAAAAACGCGGTTCTCGTGCATCACCGATTCAATGTTGTTGGACATGTCAGTCTCCTCTCCTGAGTGTGATAATTCTTTTCTTCTAATTTATACGCCAATTCGGGACACTTATGCGACCCATCGAGCAGAACGATTTCATCCAGAGCATCGCGGATGCCTTTCAGTTCATCAGCTATTACCACCCTCTGGATTACGTCCAAGCACTTGGCGCCGCCTATGAACGCGAGCAGAGTCCTGCGGCCCGAGATGCGATTGCTCAAATATTGACCAACAGTCGAATGAGCGCAGAGGGCCGCCGGCCCATCTGTCAAGACACGGGTATCGCCACAGTCTTTCTCAAACTCGGCATGCATACCCGTTGGGCAAACGACACCATGCCGCTCTACGAAATGATCCATGAAGGCGTGCGCAGGGCCTACGGAAATGCAGACAACCCGCTGCGGGCCTCGGTTCTGGCCGATCCAGCTGGGGGACGAAAGAACACGCGAGACAACACTCCCGCCGTGATTCACGTTGAGATCGTTCCAGGCTCGGAGATCGAGGTGATTTGCGCTGCAAAGGGGGGCGGTAGCGAGGCGAAAGCAAAACTCGGGATGCTCAACCCAAGCGACTCAATCGTTGACTGGGTCCTGAAAACAGTTCCACTCATGGGGGCCGGCTGGTGCCCTCCCGGCATCCTTGGCATCGGCATTGGAGGAACGCCGGAGAAGGCGGCGTTGCTCGCGAAGGAATCACTCATGGCACCCGTCGATATGCCGGCCCTTCAGGCGCGAGGACCAAAGAGTCGAGTCGAGGAACTCCGCCTCGAATTATTCGAGAAGGTCAATGCCTTGGGCATTGGTGCACAGGGGCTCGGGGGGCTCACGACTGTGGTCGACGTGAAAATCATGGACTACCCTACCCATGCGGCGAATCTGCCGGTCGCCATGATTCCGAACTGTGCCGCCACCCGCCATGTCCATTTTCATCTCGATGGCACTGGACCGGCCCAATTCCACCCTCCCTCCCTCGATGCCTGGCCCAAGGTTCATTGGACTGCAAATACAGAACAATCCAAGCGAGTCGACTTGGACCACCTCACTGCGGCCGAGGTGGCGAGTTGGAAGCCGGGCCAGACACTGCTCCTCTCCGGAAAACTACTGACCGGCCGCGATGCAGCCCACAAGCGAATTCAAGACATGCTCGCCAAGGGAGAGACGCTACCGGTGGACTTCACCAACCGGGTGATTTATTACGTCGGTCCGGTCGATCCTGTCCGCGAAGAGGCTGTTGGCCCGGCTGGACCCACCACTGCCACCCGCATGGACAAGTTCACCGACATGATGTTGTCAAAGACCGGGTTGATTGCCATGGTGGGCAAGGCCGAGCGCGGGCCCGAGGCCATCGAGGCCATTCGACGCCACAAGAGTGCTTATCTTATGGCGGTTGGTGGCGCCGCCTACCTCGTCAGTAAAGCGATTCGTTCTGCCAAGGTGGTTGGATTTGAAGACCTTGGCATGGAAGCGATCTATGAATTTGAGGTGGTGGACATGCCTGTAACCGTCGCAGTGGATTCCTCGGGGAGCTCTGTCCACGAGACGGGTCCCGCCGAATGGAAGGTGCGGATCGAGGGCCTGCGCAAGTCGGCCTGATGACCTTCGTCGTTAAATCCCAAGGGCGGCGATGCCGGCCTTGGCCACCTGTGCGTCTTCGAATGACTTGACGTTGGAAACCCCAACGGCCCCGATGCAGTGTCCGTCGACCACGATCGGCACCCCGCCCTCTAGCATTCCACTGAGCTCGGGCGCAGAGAGAAACGAGATGCGCCCCTGATTGATGAGCTCCTCATAGACCTTTGATTCGCGGCGCCCCAATGC
>JBJOGU010000106.1:0-3996 GCA_046048075.1 Pseudomonadota bacterium | reverse complement strand
GGCTTCATTAACTTTTTGCCGCAAAAACATGCCTTGCCTCTCGTCGCACGAACCAAAGATGGAGTTCTCATGAGCTGTGGAGGGCCATCGACGCTCGAAAAAAACATGCAAGGTGGATCGGGACTGCGAGAAAGGCCAAGCCCGAAACCACCTTCGGGCCCCGTCGCATTGGCGCTGAGCCCTCGGAAACTCCTCTGCGAGGAGATCGGCGCCCCTAACCCGCCCCCATCATCTGATTCGGAAGCCAGAGCGCAATCTGTGGAAAGACCGAGAGGATGACCATCGATAGGAGCATGAGTAGAACAAAAGGCATAGAGCCAATCAGAATGTCCTTGATTGAAACCTGCGGGACGACGCCCTTCAAGACATAGAGATTCAATCCCACCGGTGGAGTGATCAGTCCAATCTCCATGTTGATGGTGAGTATCACCGCGAACCAGATGAGGTCGAAGTTATTGGCCTCGAGAACCGGGGTGAGAATCGGCATGACCATGAGAATGATGGCCACTGGGGGAAGGAACATACCAGCGACCATCAGAAAAACGTTGATGGCCAGCATCAAGACCCAACGGTTGAGGTTGAGATCCACCAGCCACTGGGCCGCCGACTGGGTCACATATAGCAAGGACATCATGTAAGAGAAGGCCGCTGCGGCTGCGATGATGAGAAGAATCATCGTGGACTCGCGCACCGTCTCTCTGAAAATTCGCCACTGTGACTCTCGGCTTCTGGCTTTGTAAATCACGACCACCAGGGCCATGGCAAGGGCGGCAGAGATGGCAGCCACCTCGGAGGGCGTTGCGATGCCCCCGTACATGGCATAGGCAATCATGATGACAATCATGATGAATGGCGACACACGACCAAGGCCCTCGAACTTTTCGGCGAGGCTGTAGCGCCTGGCCTCGATGCGCTCCGCAATGGCCGAACGCAATGACCGACTACTGATAAGGCTCACAGCCCAGGCGTAGGCGGCAAACATCAAAACCAACATAATCCCCGGAATCACCCCAGCCAGAAACAGTCGACCAATCGAGGTCTCGGTGGAGATGCCATAGAGAATCATGGTGATCGATGGCGGAATAAGGATTCCAAGAGTGCCGCCCGCACAGACCGAACCGGTGGCCAGACGCACAGGAACACCCCGCTCCATCATCTCTGGGACACCGGCCTTGCCAATGGCCGCTGCAGTCGCAGGACTCGATCCGCTGATTGCGCTGAAGAGTCCGCAGGCAAGGATGTTGGCGATCACCAAGCCACCGGGAACGCGGTCCAACCAACGGTGCAGGGATTCGTAAATATCACGGCCCGCATGGGTGCTACCGATTGCAGCCCCCAAGAGAATGAAGAGCGGAATCGTGAGCAACGCGAACGAGGCCAACTCGTCCATCATCACCAGGGGGATGTTGGCCAGACTCGCTGGACCATCAAAGACGATGAGAAAACCAGCAGCAATGAGTGAGAGGCCCCAGGCAATCGGAAGCCCGGAGAACAAGACCACCAGAGTAATTAGAAGGATGAGGCCGCCAATCTGAAGCTCACTCATGACTGAAACTCCTGACGCACTCGGGGCGAGAGCTCCAAAACAATCTCGGCGACGTATTGGGCTGACGTCATAAAGAGCCCAATGGGCATGGTGGCAAAGAGCGGCCACTTATACGGTGCCCAGACACTCTCGGTGCGCTCTCCCTTCAGAAAAGAGTCGATCGCAAACTCAAGCCCGAGGAAACCCAAGAAAAGAGTCACCCCCAGGCCGAGGGTCAAAGTCACTAAATAAAGCTTGCGGGCAGCCTGCTCGGGTAGGTAAGAGGAGAGCAGATCAACACCCACATGCCCCTTCGTTTTGAGGGTGTAGGGACTCGCCAAAAATAGCGAGCAGACCATCAAGAAGATACCGAGTTCCAGTTCCCACGACGTCGAGTAACCCATGGTCCGATAGAGAACCATCCAGCAAATGACCCCGGTGGCAATCGCGAGCAAGAATGCTGCGAACACGGCCATTGCATCGCAGATGCGATCCATCGCTCTTACGTATCCGATCATGTCTTCCCCAATAAAAACCCGCCGACGAATCGGCGGGTTTTGGTCCTCAAGCGTCGAACAAAATGCTCAGAAGAATTACTTCTTTGCCGCGGCTTTGAGCAACTCGTCCATTAGGCCCTTGGCGGTCGGGGATACAGCCGCGAACTCTGGGTAGGCGGTCTTCTTGGCCAATGCGACCCAGGCGTCGAACTCGGCCTTGGACATTTCACGAGAGGTGCCTCCAGCCTTCTTGTAGGCCTCGGCCATCTTGCTCGTAGCTTCCCGCTGAACCGTCAAGAAGAAAGCGTCGGATTTGTCGGCAGCCTCTTGAAAGATCTTCTTCTGCTTCGGGGTGAGCTTGTCCCAGGCCTGTTTGGACATCACCAGGGGTTGAAGCAGCATCCATAATGCACTCTCTCCGCCCACAGTGGCGTGCTTGGTCTGCTCGTAGAGACGCATAGAAACGAAGGTCTCGGCAGAGGTGAGTGTTCCATTGAGTACGCCTGATTGCAGGCCAGAGTAGATCTCTGAGGAGGCCATTGCGGTGACGGATGCCCCCGCAGCCTTCAACATGGATTCAAAGGTGGGGTCGGCCGCCCGAAGCTTCATGCCGGCAACCGAGTCGGGCCCCATCACTGGCCTATCCTTGGCCGCAAAACCGCCTGGGGTCCACCACCACGTGATGATCCGGAAGCCATTCTTCTCTGCCAGTGCCTGCAACTTCGTGTAGTAACCCGTTTTCTTGAGGCCCATTGCGAAATCGAGGTTCGGGATGGTGCCCGGAAGAATCACGGCCGAGAACTCTTTGGCCTTGCCCACTGCGTAGGACATCGGGAAGATGGCCATTTCGAGCGTTCCATTTTGGAGTGCGTCGAGTTGGGCCACCGGCTTAATGCCGAGAGACTGGGCGGGATAGATCCTGAACTTAATGCTGGGGTCAGCCTTCTCGATCTCGGAGACGAACAAACGCGCTGCGCGGTCGCGACCATCGACTTGTGCTTTCCACTGATGGGAGATCTTGATCTCCATGGCTTGGGCCATACCAGCGGACATGCCCATTGCGGCTGCAACACCAGCCATTGCCAGGGCTTTCGGGATTGATCGAAACAACTTAGCCATTCTTGTCTCCTTGCGTGGGTGTTCTTGAGCCTCCGATCATCCCCAAGGCCCACGAGTTGCGCATCAGGGAAATCCCCGCCTTTGCTGGGGCCCCACTGGCTCCATCTCCATCAACCCCTTCCAATGAAGGGCATATTGGTCGCCATGATGGTCATGAATTGGACATTGGCGCCGAGGGGAAGCGAGGCCATATGGCGAACCGCCTCGGCCACGCACTTCATGTCCATAAGAGGCTCGGCCTTTCTTGAACCATCGGCCTGAAGTGCGCCGGCACCAAAGGCCGTGGTCATCTCAGAGGCCGCATTGCCAATGTCAATCTGGCCACAAGCAATCGAGAAGGGGCGGCCATCGAGCGAGAGTTGCTTGGTGAGTCCGGTGATGGCGTGCTTGGTCACCGTATAGGCCACCGAGAGCGGCCTTGGCGCCTGCGCGGAAATAGAACCGTTATTGATAATTCGCCCCCCCATGGGCGATTGGTGACGCATGAGTCCGAAAGCGGCACGCGCGCAAAGAAAGGCGCCGTTGAGGTTCACCGCAACCGACTGCTCCCAGGTCTCTAGCGAGACTTCATCGATGAGCGCGCCGGCTGGAAAGATGCCGGCGTTGTTGAACAAGAGATCAAGGCGTCCGAAATCCGCTTTGACCTGCCCAAACAAGCCGTCCACCTCCGGTGCCTTTGAGACATCGGCAGCCATCACCCTTGCATTTGCATGACCATCCGCAGTCTCATGCAGCGGCTGCTCACGCCGACCGACCAAAATGACATTCCAGCCATCGTTGAGAAGCACACGCGCGCTGGCCCGACCAATCCCACTGCCTGCACCGGTTACAACAGCGACCCTGAGGCCGCCCTTG
>JBJOGU010000105.1:0-8528 GCA_046048075.1 Pseudomonadota bacterium | reverse complement strand
GGATCGAGTTGCAGATCGGCTGAGCCGGCCCTGAAATAGCCACCCCCCAGGTCGGCCCCAACAAAATGCAGCATTGCCGCCGCAAGGAGCACCCCTGCCATTGCACCCAAGGCGCCTCCCGCGAGCCCGACGCAGACGCCGATAGAAAGAAAGATGCGTCGTACCCAGCTGATTGGCGCACCCAAGCTCAGCAACAATGCAACGAGTTGTTGCTGCCTTCGCACGGCCAGAGCCACCGAGAGCGAAATGAGAAATCCGCCGGTGAGCACTGCCACCAGTGCCAAGACAGTGAGATTCACTCGGTATGCACGCGAGACATTTGACATACGCTGTTCGCGATCACTCTTTTGCACAAGCATGAGCGGCCACTGGCCCTGCAGTAGGCGAGACTGCAGGAGTTCTGCTCGAAGGTCTTCACGCACGCGCAGATCGATTCGGCTGAGTTGACCCAGTCGGCCGAACTGCCACTGGGCGCTGCCCAAATCCATCACCGCAACGGATTCACCGAGGGCTTGGGGCACGCTGCCACGGACCACCAGTGAGACCGTGCGGCCCATGGCCGTGAGGACGATCGAATCGCCCTCAGAGACTGCAAGGGCCGCCATGGCCTTGGGCGAGAGGAAGACGGAGTCGGACTGGAACAGGACATCTCGCCCCCCCTCTCCCGCTTGTGGCAACAGAGAGGGAGTGACACGTGCGGCGCGAAAGAGATCGAGAGCGACAATACGGACTCGGTCGCTTCCGATCTCGAGCACCGGACTGGCCGACTCGATGCCCAAGTCACTTGCCTCTGCTAGAAGCCGCGCGAAATGATCTTCTGAAAAAGTCTCTTGCGATGCAACGAGCTGTAGACTCGACTGGCCATTGACAACCTCAATGGACCTCGAAAAGCTCTGCAGGGCGGAATGATTCACCAAGTGAATGGCAACGGCCAGCGCCATTCCAATGGCCACCATAAAGAGCGATGCAAGCCACCGACCCCACTGCTGGCGAATCGCACCCCAGACGAGCCAGACGAAAAGTCGATTAAGTCCGCTCGTCATCTTCACTTAGACGAACCAGCACGCCATCGGCAAGTCGCCATTGTTCGTCGAGCATCATGGCCGCGCGCTCGGAGTGCGTCACCATGACCAGAATGGCGTCGTGCTCTCGACACAGCCGCGAGAGCGTCTCGAGAGCCCGATTGGCAGCGCTTGGGTCTAGGTTGCCCGTGGGCTCATCAGCGAGCACGATCTTTGGGGAATGCACCAGCGCGCGGGCCAGGGCGACCCGTTGTTGCTCACCACCCGAGAGGGTGCGCGGAAAATCACCCGCATGGCCAGCAAGTCCCAAGCGCTCGAGCAACGCCATGGCCGCGCTCTGCGAGCGCTGCTCGGTCCAGTCGTTGAGCAAGCAAGGGAGCATCACATTCTGCAGTGCAGTGAGATGTCCAATGAGATGAAAGGCCTGGAATACGAATCCCAGGCTGCTGCGTCGAAATTCGAGCCGTTCAGTGAGCGACATGTCCGAAATGGATTGCCCCACCCAGACAACCTTGCCTTCGGTGGGCAGCTCAAGACCAGCCATAAGATTGAGCAAGCTGGACTTACCGCTGCCGGACTCCCCGCATATGGCAATCTGAATCGGCGGCCGCAGGCAACAATCAACGCCCCGGAAGAGCCAACGCTCGCCAGGCAACTCCAATCCTATCTGAGACAACTCAAGCATCTTGATCAACCCAACGCGTCGGCAACAAAGAATTGGCATTATCAGCGCAGAGTGACGACCAACCCCACAATCAGAGCCTCGAACTCGGCCCTTTTGAAGGCCATGCTCCTTGGACTTATGTGCGCAAGCACGGCGGTCTTTTCGGCCGACGTCTGCGAGCATCGGGAGCCGCTTCCGATCGTCGCCGCAAGCCTGCGGGTGGAGAACGATCTATTTCTTGATACAGACAGGGATTACACCAGTGGGGTGGCCATCTCGCTCACCTCGCTGGGCATCGACGGGCCACTGGACATCGACTGCCTGCCTCTGTGGGCCGGCATTTTTGCCCGTGGAATTCGAGCAATCGACGAGCGGTTTTGGACGGATCAGAGCCGGGAAAGGATTCGGCAGAATGTGGTCCTCCGACTGGGCCAAGCCATGTACACCCCTAGAAATGGCCTCGCCGAGGACTTGATCCAAGACGACCGCCCCTATGCGGGCCTGCTCATGATGGGGATCGCATGGAATCGTCGATGGGTCAATTCCGAGACCGGGTCGCAGGTGCTCGATACACGAGAACTCGGCCTCGGCGTGATCGGCCCCGCCTCCCTTGCAGAACAGTCACAGAACTGGATCCACGATCGGATAGGTTCCCCGCGACTCAGTGGCTGGCGCAATCAACTACAAAATGAGCCCGCTGTGCTTATCGCTGCTGAGCGCAAGGTTAAGTCATCGGCCCCTCCAGCCCAGCCTTTCGGGTGGGATTGGATCACGAGCCGGGGGCTTCGTCTGGGCAATGTGGAGTCTTCTCTGGTCGGTAGCATCGAGACACGGTTTGGATGGCATCTTCCAGACGACTTTGGTAGTTACCCAATTCGACCCGGTGCAGACAATCGACCCCCAAGCCGCCGGGCCGACACCCCAATGAGAAATCGCGGAGTCTATGGATTTGCATTGCTCGAGGCCAAGGGCATTGCCTGGGACTTCTCACTTGATGGCAATCTGCTTCGGGATAGCCACCGCGTGGAGCGCAAGCCTCTTCAGGGACAAGTCGCCCTTGGCATGAGTGGGCATGGTGTCCTCATCGATCGGCCATTCAAGCTCACTCTGATGAGAGTCTGGCGCTCAAAGGAGTTTTCGGAACAAGTCGCTGGCCACGGATTTGTCTCCCTCATGGTGAGCACTGAGTGGTGAAAGATCCCCGGATGGTATGTCCTACGCTTCTTATCGATTCTTCCGTGTTTTGGTCCTATGGTTGCGCATCGTCATAACCCACTGCTAGGAGCAAGACATGTTTGGTCGTTCGAAATGCAAACCCCTTATTGCGCTCACCACCCTTTTGCTGGCATTCGGGGCACAGGCTGCCGACTCCATCACCATGGCATCGACCACCTCCACAGACAACTCGGGCCTTTTCACGGCCCTGTTGCCGGCCTTCAAGAAGGACACCAATATCGATGTCAAAGTCGTGGCTGTTGGCACTGGCCAAGCCATTGATATCGCCAAGCGTGGCGATGCCGACGTTCTTTTTGTGCATGACAAGGAGAAAGAAGAAGCCTTCGTTCGCGAGGGATTCGGGATTAAACGACTCGACGTGATGTACAACGACTTTGTTCTCATTGGCCCCAAGTCAGACCCAGCCAAGAGCAAAGGCGGCGATATTCTCAGGGGTCTCAAAGCCGTGGCCGCATCGAGCAGTTCCTTTGTATCGAGAGGCGATAAGAGCGGCACACATGCCGCCGAGCTCCGCTACTGGAAGGACGCCGGTGTGGAGAACAAGGGCGCCGGCTACAAGGAATGCGGATGTGGAATGGGCCAGGCCCTAAACACGGCCGCCGGCCTCAACGGCTACGTGCTCTCTGACCGGGCCACCTGGGCCAACTTCAAGAACAAAGCAGACCTGGTCATCCTGGTCGAGGGCGACAAGCGCCTCTTCAACCAATATGGGGTCATTGTGGTGAATCCCGCCAAGCACCCGCAGGTAAAGCGTGAGGCCGCCCAAAAGTTCGCTGACTGGGTGGTGTCCGCCAAGGGCCAGGCAGCCATCAATGGCTACAAGATTGGGGGGGAACAACTGTTTTTTGGCAACGCGACCCGCTGATTGGTCGCATCGGCCTAAAGGCGCTGGGCGCTGGGCGCTGGGCGCTAGGCGCTAGGCGCTAGGTGCTGGGCGCTCGGGGCTTGACCCGAGAACCGGCCACCGAGGGGGTGGCCTGCCTGAAAGGGTTCGAAGGGGCATTCCCCTAGAATTTGTACGGAATCTTGTCCTTCTAAATTTGTCGTAGACAAAGAAGCAAAGTACGGGTTACTCTCTATTCACCCCCTTTCGAAGGACAAGAAATGAAACTCACTAGAAAAGTTCACGTTGCCCTCGAAGCCCTGTTGCTGGTGGCTCAGAGACAGGGATCGTCGCCGCTGAACCTGAATGTCATCAGTCGAGAACTCTCCGTTTCGGTGAGCTACCTCGAGGGCCTCTTTCAGTCACTACGGCTGGCCCAGATGGTGACGCCCGTACGGGGGCCCGGCGGGGGCTACCGGCTCGCCCTAAACGCCCAAGACATTGCGGTGTCCCAGGTGGCAGCGGCCGTTGAACCCAACCAGACCGAGGACCTTGAGCCAGCCGACAAGTCCGGAAAGTCTTCGCCCGTCGAGGACATGACCCTTGGTCTTGCGGCCCGAGTGCATGAGGTGGAGCAACTATTCCTCGACCAAGTGAGCCTGGCCGACGTGCTCAAGAGCTACAAAGAGCGGCAGCAGCGAACAGTTCGGCTCCACCGCCCGTCGATCCACTCCGAGGCCTATCGCTACTCCGATACTCGGCTTGCCGAGGAGGCCGCGATCCATCCATGATCCTCCCCCTCGAGAATCTTCTATTTCACGGTAGCAGCATTCAAAACGTGGAGAGGATTCTCGAGTCGGATCGGTTATTGGCCCAAAGCAGGCTTCCATCCGAGTTGGCTCGGCAGGTCAGTCCAAGGTTTATCGCGCGATTTCCTGACTGTCGGGTTGCCAGCCTGAGCCGGAGCCTGTCTGTGGCCAGAAGCCACTCCTCCGGCATCGGACGGATTCAAGGCGCCGTGCTTGCGCTCGACGCAGAGGCCTTGAAAAGGAGACTGGGCGCCCGCCTGATACCCTGCAACGATCTATTCTTGGAGTCGGGGCAGTCTCGAAGTGCGATCAACGAATGCGAGGAGGCGGCACTGGGCGGGGTTCGGCCGATTCGGTCACTAATCCGATATGTCATTCTCTTCAAACTCGGCCAACGTTCGGTGCATGATCTTTTGGCCGACTTCTCGAATATTGCCCGCCACTCTGGACTTGTGGTGGTTCAGGACCGTCGCCGAAGCGACTGGGATCACTCTTCCCAGAGGGCATTTGAACGATTCATACATCTAGGGTCCTTACGTAAACAGCTAGCCACCTCCGCGCTTCTCAGACATAAGTCCTTTCGGCACGCAACCAAGCGACTTTCACTGCTGAAGCAACTGGCTGCTAATGAGCCTGCAAGATGGTCGCGAAGATATCCGGAACCCATCGATGTTCGGACTTTGAGGGGCGATGGGTCTTGGACGTGGAGACCCGCTGTTTAGGCAGTTTGATCGGGCCTTTTCGAATACGCTTGTAAGGAATCTGGGTGAGTAGGTGCGCGATGCAGTTCATGCGAGCCTGGCGCTTATTGTCGCCCTCTACCCCATGCCAGGGTGCCTCCGGAATATCGGTGTGTTGGAACATCTCGTCCTTGGCCTTGGAATACTCATTCCAGACGGCCCGAGACTTGAAATCGATGGGGCTGAGCTTCCACTGCTTCAGCGGGTCTCGGGCACGATCTTGAAACCGCTTCTCCTGCACCTGCGGGCTCACAGAAAACCAATACTTCACTAGGTGAATGCCGGAGCGAACCAACATGCGCTCGAACTCCGGACAGGACCGGAAAAATTCCTCGACCTCCTCCTGACTGCAAAAACCCATCACCCGCTCCACGCCGGCGCGGTTGTACCAGGATCGATCGAAGAGGACGATCTCCCCCGGAGAGGGTAGGTGCGCCACATAACGCTGGAAATACCACTGGCCCCGCTCCCGGTCGCTGGGAGCGGATAGGGCAGCGACTTTGCATACACGTGGGTTCAAGACCTCTGTAATGCGCTTGATAACACCGCCCTTGCCGGCAGCATCCCTGCCCTCAAAGATCACCAAGACACGTGCCTTGGTGGCCGCCACCCAGGTCTGCATATGAACGAGTTCCTCCTGCAGTCGCAGGAACGCCTGTGCGTATACTTCATCAAATTCCTTCTTGCTAAGACCGGACGTGTCCAACGTCTTTTTTGCGGATGACGACGATCTCGAATGATTGCTCATGAGGCCCCCTGGGTCGTGTGATTCACGCTCATAACTTGTGTAACGATTGTCATGCGAATGTCATACAGCACTCTACGCCATCTCTCGCCCATCTGCCCCTGCCATGATTGAAAACGCCTCACCCCCCCAGTCCGCCAGTAACAGCCAACGCAGCCTTCAGAGTCTCCTCCCCTTCATGCAGATGCTTGGGTACGGAGGGCTGGTTCCATTCTTCGCACTCTCCCTGATCTCGGTATTTTCAAGCGCCGGTGAAATTCAACAAATCGCACAGAATGGCTTGCTCTTCTACACGGTCGCTATCATCAGCTTTGTTGGAGCGGTATCTTGGGGCCTGGCCTTGGCCATGCACGAACTCTCGGCATTGCAACGCATACGGCTCCTGCTCTGGAGCGTGGTGCCCTCTCTACTGGCAGTTGCAGCTGCGCTACTCAGCGGACGATTTGCCGTTTTCGGACTCATGGCCGTGCTATCGCTCGCCTACTGGATGGATAGGCTTCACGGGCAGCAGATGGGCTTTCCGCAGGCCTGGATTCGGCTGCGCCTTCAACTGACGCTTGGCGTGCTCATCGCACTGGCCATTGGCTTGTTGGCTTGAGGCCGAACTGGTCCACAGGGTTCGACCCGTCGTTGCTCGCCAGTGCCCAAGAAGACACCTTTCCAATATTCCTGTCTCGCTTTAACGAGCTAGCGACTGCGCGGGGCTTGCAGACGGGAAAGGGGCAATACCTTGAGTTTGTCACGCAGGACCACCTGCCCATCGGACAACCTTATGAATCGCACATAGCACTCACGGGCCAGGTCCCCACCAGGGACCAGCTCCACGATCGGTTCAATGCCCTGGTCTGGCTGCACGCGCCGAAGACCAAGGCCCTACTCAACGGGCTTCAGGCAGAGGAGTTACAACGCCTTGGCAAGAGCGGGCCGCGGGGAGGTCCCCGAGATGCTGCCACCCTCATGGACGAGAACCTTGCGATCATCGTCTATCGGGAGCAAGCGCCACCGCTGCATCAGCGAAATTGGAAGACACTCTTCTTAGAGAAACGCTCAGCTTGGGGGCAAGAGTGGCAGGTTTTTATTTTCGGGCATGCCCTTCTGGAGAAACTTCTGCGCCCTTACCCAAGCCTCACCGCTCACTGCCTCTGCGTGAAGGCTGAGGCCTTGAACTGGACCCTAGTGGACGACACGCTTTGGCAGTGGCTTGTGACCCGCCATCCAGAACTGCAGTCATCTAACCAGGCGGAGACCTCCAGCCAGATTGTTCGGCTCTCAACAAAAGACTTAACGCCCCTGCCCCTGATGGGGATTCCAGGGTGGTGGAAGGGCAACGCAGACCCGTGCTTCTACGAGGATCAAACGATCTTTAGGGCGAGTGGAGCACGAGGTAAAATCCGTTGACCATGATGAAATACATCACTCTGGCAGGATGGATTGCAGTGGCCATACTGCTCTTAAGCACTGCACTCAACCATTTGGGCCTTTAGTCATTTCTATTGGATTCATCGCACCGCCAAGACAGCCCTGGCCTCGACAAATATCAAGAGTGCCTCTCTTGAAAGAAAAAGGCCTCCAAGCGGAGGCCTTTTTCCTTGGCAAGCACCCTGAATCAGAGCACCGCAATCCCGTCGGCCACCCGATGCTGGTTGGCCACGATCTTCTCTCGCAGCGCAACAATTTGGCTACGAAGTTCCATCACGTCCTCAAGGTCTTTCTCCAAGGCTGCTCGACTACCGGACTCCGCATCATAGAGCTCCATGATCTTAACGCGGTTGCCCTCGGCACGCTCACGAACCTCGGTAACGCGTGAGGTGTTCTCAGTGATCATCTGATCGTTGCTCGCAGCATTGGCAGCCTTCATATTGCGCTCGAGCTCGCCGTCAACCCATGCCGCGTTGGAGTTGCTAAGGTCGTCGATCACATCGAAAAACTCATTGTTGTGCTCAGTGATCAGCACGTTAATTTCCACCATGAGCTTGTTGACCTGGCCAAGCATTTCGTTGATTTTGAGCGCATTGCGGTTGGCCTGTGCACGACGCTCGATTCCTTCAATACGAGTCCGATTCGTAACGGCCCCTTTGAAGCGCTCCTCTTCAGGATTGCCCGGCTCCAGCTGTTCGATAATCGCAAGGCGATTGCGAATGACGTCATCGAATGTGGCCGAGAGTAAAGTGCCGTTCCCGGAGGACTCAGCGGCAAAGGACTCTAGGGCAAGGGTGCGATTTTCTTCGATGGCCGAACGTCCGACCAGGGTCTGCGCCGTGTTGAAGCGAACAAATGAATCGGCGTCAAAGATACGACGACGATTTTTCTTGATTCGCAGTTCGGTTGATTCGTTCATGTTCAATTGCTCCTAGAAATATTGGGTCAAGCCGCCGACTTGGCAGCGAGTTCTTGTTCAGAAGGAAGATTGTTTCGAGTCGACATCAAGAGTTTGTTGACAAACACGATGCCCTGTTGCGGCTTGCCCAGACCCGCAGCGTCGTAAATCA
>JBJOGU010000104.1:0-3801 GCA_046048075.1 Pseudomonadota bacterium | reverse complement strand
GTGACCAGTGGAAAATCGTTTCCGTAGGGTTTGCCGGTCTTGGGATGAATGCTTGTCGGACCGGTCGAGCCAAAGCAGGAACCCAGGTTGTTGACACCCACCACGAAGAAACGATTGGTGTCGATGGGCTTTCCGGGCCCCACCATGTTGTCCCACCAGCCAATATTCTCAGGGTCATTGAGGCGAGTCCCCGCCACATGGTGGGAGGCATTGAGGGCGTGGCAGACAAGTACCGCATTTCGGCGGTCCGCACGCAAAACGCCATAGGTCTCATAGGCCAACTCAAAACCTTCGATGGTTTGGCCACTCGCGAGGGTAAGAGGCTGATTGAATTGAGCAAATTGCTCGGCAACGGGGCCCAGGCTATTTTTTGTCTGCATTTGTCAGGCCCTAATTAGACACACTTTTTCACAATCTTGGCGGTCAAGCCTTCTCAGACTCTCGGTTCATGCTCTTCAACCAACCGGAGATACTCTAATGACCAATTCCATCACCAGCCTTTTGGCTGCACATCATGCCCAGCGGGAAGACGCCTCGCCCCAGATCCGTATGCCTGCCAATCCCCTCGAGTCGCCATCGCATTCCGGCAGCCCCGGAAATCGGGCAGTTCTTCAGCCCGGCGGGGAGGCGGTCATTCGCATCGAGGTTCGAGATCCCAAGGAGGTCGATCGCTGGTCCAAGCTCACACCCCGTCAATTCGAGGTGCTCGAGCACCTTATCCATGGCCGTCCCACCAAACTCATCTGCAGGGCCCTGGACATGTCCGAGGGCACGGCGAAGGTCCACATCAGCTCTATTCTGCGCGCGCTTCGGGTGACCAATCGTTCGGAGGTGGTGCTCGCTGCATTGCGTGCCGGATGGCTCGAGCCAGCCTCACCTATGGCCGCTGCAGACAGTGTCGGCCAGGAGGGCCAACAGCAACATCACTGACCCAGGGTCACTGGCCGTTGAGCTGCTCGAGGCCGCTTCGGATCTTCTTAGGGTCGGGGAGCCTGAGCAGCCGGGCCACCGGTTTGACGAGGTCGGAGGCACGGGACCGCAGAACCTCTTGCTTAACGCGCAGGAGTTCGACTGGGTGCATCGAGAACTGGCGAAGCCCGAGCCCCAGAAGCAATCGGCAGAGCTCGGCTTCGCCGGCCATCTCACCACAGAGAGAAATGGGTGTAGCCGACTTATCGCAGGCACGAATCACATCCCGAATCAGTCGAAGTACCGCCGGGTGAAGCGGCTCATAGAGGTGCGCCACTTCACTGTCTGTGCGATCGATGGCCAGGGTGTACTGGATCAGATCGTTGGTGCCCAAGGAGGCGAAATCAATGTGAGCAAGCAGGCCATCGATGGCAATGGCGGCCGAGGGCACCTCGATCATGGCACCCACCGCAATCCTTCGATCAAAAGCCATGCCCCTCGCATCAAGTTGCTGCATGGCGGTCTGAATCATTCGTCGGGCCAGGACCATCTCGGAGGGACCGCTGACCAGCGGGACCATGATGCGCACCGGGCCTTCGGCCGAGGCCCTGAGAATCGCCCGCAGTTGAGTGAGAAAGAGTTCGGGCTCGGCGAGGCACAGTCGAATGGCCCGCAAGGCCAAGGCCGGGTTGCTTGGCTCGGAGCGGCCCGCTGCCAAGGCAGCGACCGCCTTATCGGCCCCGGAGTCCAGCGTACGAATCGTAATGGGGCGGCCGGCCATGGCTCGAACCACCGAGCCATAGGCTGCGGCCTGCTCGTCCTCTAAGGGCGCATCAGCCCTGTTCATAAAGAGAAACTCGCTTCGGAAGAGACCCACACCATCGCAGCCCGCCTCAAGGGCCGCGGCCGCATCCTCGGGCAGGTCCAGGTTGGCCTGAAGAAGCACTCGTTCCCCATCGAGCGTCTTGGCCTCAATGCTTCGGAGCCGCTTGAGCCGATCCATGGCGAGTTGCTGGCTGGCCTGCTGCTCACTGTAGTGGGCACGCAGCTCTTCATCGAGACTCCCCATGACCACACCGGCCGCCGCATCGAGAACAATCTCTTCGCCCTGCGCGACCAGGCCATGCAGACTGCCCATGCCTACCACTGCGGGGAGGCCGAGGCTTCGAGCGAGGATGGCCGTGTGAGAAGTGGGGCTGCCCGAGTCGGTTGCGAATCCCGCGAATCGATGGTGTCGCAGTAAGAGCATATCGGCCGGGGCGATGTCTTTGGCCACTAGGATCCACGGCAGGCCACCCTCGCTATTGTCACCCTGGGCCGTCTGCTCCAGTGTGGTGGAGAGGTCTCCAACGCCCTGCATGCTCTTTAGGATTCTCTCAACGAGCTGCTGAACGTCGGCTTTGCGCTCCTTCAGATACGGGTCATCAATGGCATCGAACTGGGCGGTGACTTCCGAGAGTTGTTGAATCAATGCCCATTCTGCGTTGCACGACTCCCTCTCGATGCGCGCGACGGTCTCGTCAATAAGTATGGGGTCTCGCAGCACGTGGGCTTGAAGATCAAGAAATGCGCGAACCTCGGCGGCGGGCTCTTGACCAAGGGCCTCCCGAAGGGCTACGAACTCCTGATCAATACGTCCGACCGCTGCATGAAAACGGAGGATCTCGGGGGCGATTTGCTGCGCCAGAAGCTGTCGCCTCGGAAGATCAAGGGATGCCGGTGCAAGGACCCAGGCACGGCCGAGGGCGAGCTTGTCGCCCACCCCAATGCCATTGACTGACCACGCCATGCCTTACTGCCCCTCCCCGAACTTGTCGTTGATTAGAGCCAAGAGGGCGGTCATCGCCTCCTCCTCTTGCACGCCGATGGTCTCGACTTCGATCTCGGTTCCCTGGCCGGCAGCCAGCATGGTTACCCCAAGCACACTCTTGGCGTTGACACGCTTGGTGCCTTTGCTCAACCAGACCTCACAAGGGAATTTTGTGGCAAGTTGGCTGAGCTTGGATGAGGCTCTTAGATGCAGGCCCAGTGCATTGGAGATGGTGACGTTGGACTTCATTGCTGATGTTGGAGGGGCACTCTCGTTGAAAGCACCTCGAGGCGGCAGCCGAAATCGGCCTGGCTGCGCAAGAGATGCTCGGCCAACTCGCTGGGCAAGAGCTGCCTGTAGGTGAGGGCCTTTAAAAGCAGGGGCAGACTCATGCCAGCAATGCCCGCAATCTCCAGACTTTCTTTCTTTTTGTCCATCCAGAGGCTGGCCCCATTGCAGGGGGTGGCGCCCATTAGGTCGGTGAGCAACAGGACCTGCGCTGGTGAACCAGCAGCCACCCAGGCCTCTTCAATGAGTGCGGCCACCTGCTCCCGAGATTGGTGGCTGAGGACATCGATGGCCACCGCATCATTGAGGCGCTGTCCAAAAGCATGACAAGCCACGCCATGGAATGAGGAGGCCAGGGGGGCATGACAAATGAGAAAAAGCCTTGTTGCGACGTCCATGGGTCAGTGCCTCGGAGAGGTAGTCACCATCGACTCCAACTGCTCAATAAAGTGCTCGGCCACATTCAGGCCGGTCTGATCGTGGATCTCTCGAAAGCCAGTTGGACTGGTGATGTTGATTTCGGTGAGGCGCTCTCCGATCACGTCGATCCCTGCGAGAAATAGTCCTCGGCGCTGGAGGTCTGGGCCAAGCCCGGCCGCAATCTCACGGTCTCTTGGCGTGAGGGGTCTGGCCTCTCCACGACCACCGGCTGCGAGATTGCCGCGCGAGGCGCCGGCCTGGGGGATGCGCGCAAGGCAATGCGAGAAGGGCTCTCCGTTGATGATGAGAATTCGTTTGTCGCCATCCACAATCTCCGGCAGCCACTCCTGCCCCATGATGGCCTGCTGACCGTT
>JBJOGU010000103.1:0-4371 GCA_046048075.1 Pseudomonadota bacterium | reverse complement strand
GGCTGCTTGCGGTCGCTGCGGCTGCGGCCCAGGCCCTTCCTATGAGCGAGGTCTACCGAAACGCTCAGCAGCGCGACCCCGGCTATTTGGCGAGTCTTAAGGCACTTCGGGTGGGCGAGGCACAGGCCATGCAGGCCAAGTCGCTGTGGGATCCCACCGTGATGTTCGAGGGGTTTGCAGGGGCCAAGGGCATGGAGAGTGTGACCAAGGGTGCTGCATTTTCCGCACCGGGTATGCAATCCACGGAGGGGGCCGAGTTCAAGACCTCTATCTACCTTGGGGCCTCGGCCAAGGCAGCGGTCACCGCACTCATGCCACTCTTCGATGAAGAGCGCCGTATGCAGGCGGCCCAGCTCGGCATGGGTGAGCGAATTGCCGAACAGGGGCACCGACTTGCCTCCATCTTTCTTGCCCAATCGGTTGCCGAGCGATATTTGGATGTCCTTGAGCTCGAGCGGATGCTTCAGTTGGCGCGCAAGTTCGAGGATGTCTTGGGCCGTTCGGATGCGGAGTTGCGCAAGCGCCGTGGGCTCGGCGATGTGAGTCAGCTCGATCTCGATGAGTCGGCAGAGCGGGTCTCGGATGCGAAGGCACGTCGCATGCAGGTGGAGTCTCAGCTTGAGGTCGCGCGCCTTGCACTCAGAGATCTATCGGGGCAGGACAAGGGGCCGTTGCCCCTTGCCTCGGGCTGGTCGGTTTCAGCACAAGCGCCCACGGATTTTTCCTTGGGCTTTGAAAAAGTCCGTCAAAGCAACCCGCGGATTCGACTGGTCCAATTGCAGCGAGAGCTTGCCGTGCTCGATGCGCAGCGACATGCAAAGGGGCAGACTGGCCCCAAGGTCCATGCCATCGGTCAGGTTGCGGGTGAGTACACCAGAGGCAATGGCCGATACGACGATGCCACCTCTCAGATGAGCCAGCAGTTGGTGGGTGTTCAACTGACGGTGCCGATTGCCGCAGGCGGCTTTAGGTCGGCTCAGCAGCTGGAGTCACTTGCGAAGGCCGATCAAGCAGAGGCCGAGCTCGCGCGGGTGCAGCTCTCGCTGGAGCAGGAGATGCGCACCGCCTGGCACGCACTCTCGTTGGCACACTCGCGCATGCCCGTTCTTCAGCAGACCTTCAAGCTTGCCGAGGGAAGGGCCGCCCAGACCCGTCGTTCGCATGCCAGTGGCGCTCGCTCAACCCTGGAACTAATGGCCGCCGAGGCAGCCGTGGTGGAGGCCGAGCGGGCCGTTTTTGTCGAGGGGCTCAATGTGGTTCGTCAACGCACTCGATTGTTGGCCCTTCAGGGCGAGCTGGGCGAGTCTGAGCTTGCTGCGGTTCAACGTGTTCTTCAATGAGGACAACAAATGGTTGCCGACTCTGCCTCGATTGATATTCATGCCATGCGTGCCTCGGCAGGCATGGCGGCATCGTTTTTAAAGTCCATGGCCAACGAGGATCGACTGGTCTTGCTCTGCCAACTCACAGAGGGCGAGCGCTCTGTGGCCGAATTGGAAGAGAGCACTGGGATCCTGCAGCCCACGCTCTCCCAGCAACTCGGCGTGTTGCGTTCCGAAGGTCTCATCTCGCCGCGGCGAGAGGGCAAGTTTGTTTTCTACAAGATTGCCGATGACCGTGTGAACGCGCTGCTTCAGTCTTTGCAGGCAGCCTTCTGTCGAAAGCGGCGTCGCTCCCTGGGCTGAGGCCTTCTTTTGCTGAGGCTGTCATTTGGGTAGGCCCTTCGTTAAACTACGCGGCATGCATCTGCGCCGCCTCTACCCATTCGCTGCCTTCTTGCTTGCTCTGGTGGCATCACCCGCCAAGGCCGAGTGGACACAATATGCAGCCGGAGAGGGTTACAGCTGGCATTACGAGTTCCCGTTCATTAAGCGGGAGGGCCCTACCCGAACTTTCTGGATTGTGAAGAACCTATCCGTAATCGACGAACACGAGCGGATGTCCTATCGATTCCTGGTGCAACTCAATTGTAAAAACCGTAAATACCGATACCTAACGGTGCGTGGCTTCGATGGCGCAATGGGCGAAGGAAAATTACTGGGATTCGATGACAAGATCGGTGCCTGGACCGATATCACGCCTCAGACGCTGAAGGCGCATCTAGAGGACCACATCTGTCGCATGCCCGAGTAGGCCGTGGCCGTAAAGCCAGGGCTGGTCCATGAGTTGGGGGCCTGCGGCACGAAGCGCCATGTTACGTGCCAGGGCCATGGGGCCCCTGAGCTGAAAGATTTTTCCACTTCGTTGAGCGCGTTGCTGGACCATGGCAATTCGCTGCCAACGCTGGTTCGCGTAGTGGGTCGCAGCAAGGGTTTGGTTCTCTAGCGCTGCAATGCCTGTCCCACGCGAGTCCAGTCGCTTCAGTTCGTGCGCCAAGACCCAGGCATCTTCAATTCCCATGGCCGCTCCCTGTGCAAGGTGGGGCCGCATTGCATGCCCTGCATCACCAATCAATACGGTGTGGCGAAATACAAGTTGATCGGGACCGGTGAGCGGCTCGGTGGCCCAGAGTGGCCATGCACGCCAATCGTCCACCGACTCCAGAAATCCCCGCAAGAGATTGTTCGACTCATCAAAGAGTCGAGAGAGGCGAATGGCCGGCCATGGGGTAGACCATGAATGATCAAGTGACCACCCCTCTGCATCTTGAATCACCACAAGCCCGTAGAGTTTTCCCGATCGAATTGGATAGCCCACCACATGCTGTCCACCGCCGCACCAGACGGTGATCTCTTGGCCGAGTTCCGAGCGTGGGTTCGGGCAGACTTCGAGCTGGCCACGAATGGCAATCTGCCCCGTTGCATTTGGAACGCTCGCTTTGGGAACGGCCATTCTGGATCGGCCCCGCAGGCCATCGGCCCCAACGATAAGGCTCGCCTCAATGGTCTCGCCCGATTCGAGTCGCGCCATTCCCCATGCACCGGCTTGAATTGAATCAAGGTTCTGCCCCCAGACCGGTTGCACTCCAAGATCGATGGCGCGTGCCAGCAAAGCGGCCTGGAGATCTGCGCGGTGAACGGTCAGGGTGGGTTGGCCGTACTTCGCTACCTGACGGTCTGACAGCGGAAGGCAGGCCAGGCTGGCCCCTGTTGCGAGGTCACGAACTCGGAGCTGCTTGGGCTCCCAGCCGATCTCGGTGAGTGCGTTGCCAAGGCCAAGCGCTTTGAGGATTCGGACCGCATTGGGCCCGAGTTGAATGCCTGCTCCATCGGTGCGCGGTGCTTTGGATTGCTCGATGAGGGTGAGGACGTGGCCCTGTTGACGAAGCGCCACAGCAAGGCTGAGCCCTGCAATGCCAGCGCCAACAACCAGGGTGGGAACTCGGGGAAAACTCAAGGGAGGTGGCGCGGCTGGCAGGATTCGAACCCACGACCCCCTGGTTCGTAGCCAGGTACTCTATCCAACTGAGCTACAGCCGCGCGAAAAGACCAGATTGTATCACCGCCCATTTGAAGGCCGGGGCATCAGGCGGCTGCCGCGTTGAGCGCAATCTTCATAAGGTCGGCCATGGTCCGGGCCTCGATCTTGTCCATGATGTTGGCGCGATGGGCCTCGACTGTTTTGATGCTGATGTGAAGATCGTCGGCAATCTGCTTGTTCAAGCGGCCCGCCACAATTCGCTCGAGCACCTGGGCCTCTCGGGGCGTGAGACGATCGAGAAGGACTTTCGAGCGCTTGGCGTCCTCGGTTTTCTCCATGTCCCCCTTGAGTTGTTCAAAGGCCTTGGCCACCAGTGCACAGAGTTGCTCGTCGCTAAAGGGCTTCTCGAGAAAGTCCATTGCCCCCTTCTTCATGGTGTCGACCGCCATGGGCACATTGCCATGGCCGGTGATGAAGATGACTGGCAGGATGATTCCTCGCTTGAGGAGTTCTTCGTGCAACTCGATGCCGGTCATGCCGGGCATGCGGACATCGAGAATGAGACAGGCGCGCTGGCTCGAACCGCCCGAGGTCAATTGCTCCAAGACTCGGTCTGCGGACTCAAAGCATGTGACTCGAAATCCATTGCCCTCGAGCAACCAGCGCAGCGAGTCCCGCACCGCCTCGTCATCGTCCACTACATAGACCATCTCGTTCATTGTGTTTCCTTTGATTCATCGGGCGTGTCGGTCGATTCGACATGCAATGGCAGCCAAAAGCAGAAGCGACTTCCAACATCGGGGTTGTCTTCAAACCAGAGTCGACCCTGGTGAGACTCAATGATAGACCGACAGATATTGAGTCCCATCCCCATGCCCTCGGTCTTGGTGGTGTAGAAGGAATCGAAGAGACGCTCGCGCATTTCGGCTGCGACCCCAGCGCCTCGGTCGATGACCGAGAAAGTGATTTCGTCTGCAGTGGCCTCAACCCGCACGACGAGCAGTCGCTCTG
>JBJOGU010000102.1:0-5535 GCA_046048075.1 Pseudomonadota bacterium | reverse complement strand
GTTCCCTGAATGTGGCCCTTCGCCAGCAACTCGACCTCTACGTCTGCCTGCGGCCTGTGCGCTACTTCAAGGGCGTTCCCAGCCCCCTCAAAGAGCCCGAGAAGACCGACATGGTGATCTTCCGAGAGAACTCAGAGGACATCTACGCTGGGATTGAATATGCGGCCGACTCGGCCGAGGCCAAGAAACTCATTGACATCCTCATTAAAGACTTCGGGGTCAAGAAGATCCGCTTTCCGGGCACCTCGGGTATTGGCATCAAGCCCGTCTCGAAGGAGGGCACCGAGCGGCTCGTTCGCAAGGCCATGCAATACGCCATCGACAACGACAAGCCCTCGGTCACCTTGGTGCACAAGGGCAACATCATGAAGTTCACCGAGGGAGGCTTTCGCGATTGGGGCTATGCCTTGGCACAGAATGAATTCGGGGCCAAGCCCATCGACGGCGGCCCATGGTGCAGCTTTAAGAATCCAAAGACGGGCAACACCATTACGGTGAAGGACTCCATCGCCGATGCGTTCCTGCAGCAGATTCTGCTGCGCCCCAACGAATACGACGTGATTGCCACCCTCAATCTCAATGGCGATTACATCTCGGATGCCTTGGCCGCTCAAGTGGGGGGCATTGGTATTGCTCCCGGGGCGAATATGTCGGATACCGTGGCCATGTTCGAGGCCACCCATGGCACCGCGCCCAAGTACGCGGGCAAAGACTATGTCAATCCCGGGTCGCTGATTCTCTCGGCCGAGATGATGCTTCGTCACATGGGCTGGACCGAGGCGGCCGACCTCATCATCTCCTCGATGGAGCGCTCAATCACGAGCAAGAAGGTTACCTATGACTTTGCCCGACTAATGGATGGTGCCACCCAAGTCTCTTGCTCGGGCTTTGGGGATGTCATGATCGCCCATATGTAATCGGCTTCTGTATGTAATCGGCCCCTGTAAACCGGCCTCGGCATAAACAAAAAAGCCCCGGACATTTCTGCCGGGGCTTTTTTTTTGGGCCGGCGGCGCGGATAGCGCCCAACCCAACGTTCAGAAGGGGTTTAGCCCTGAGGAACGATATTCGATGCCTGCTTGCCTTTGGGACCTTGAATAATGTCGAACTGAACCTTCTGGCCCTCTTTAAGCGAACGAAACCCGTTGGTCTGGATAGCGGAGAAGTGTGCGAAAACATCCTCGCCACCTTCATCGGGGGTGATAAAACCAAAACCTTTGGCGTCGTTGAACCACTTGACTGTACCTGTAGACATTCCTGCGTACCTACCTTTTTCAAAATAACAATAAACCGCACGTCAAGAGGACAACCCTGCCATGCGAAGCGCAATACCACAGCCCAATATATTCCTTGCTGGAGGGTTTGTCTACACCGGAATCGATCTAAACTTAGGGCCATGCCGAACCAACTTCCTGCCCTCCCTGGCGATGGCGGTGCGCCAGTCCTGGAGAAGGCGCCAGCCAAAGTTGCTCCGCCGCCACGGTTTACCGTCTGGCTTCTTAACGATGATTTCACCCCGATGGAATTTGTGGTCATCGTTCTGCAAAAATTCTTTTCAATGGACCGCGAACAGGCCACCCAGGTCATGCTTCGAGTGCATCGTGAGGGACGCGGCGTTTGCGGCGTCTACCCGCGGGAGCTCGCTGAGACTAAAGTAGAGCAGGTCAACGGTTTTTCCCGGGTGCACCAGCACCCCCTGCAGTGCGTCATGGAGGAAGCATGATTTCGCAAGAACTGGAAGTGAGTCTCCATATGGCCTTCGTCGAGGCCCGGCAGCAACGGCATGAGTTCATCACCGTTGAACACCTGCTACTGGCGCTGCTCGATAACCCCTCCGCGGCCGAGATTCTTCGGGCTTGCGCGGTCGACATGGATGCACTGCGCAAATCCTTGCTCACGCACATTAGCGACAACACGCCGGTGATTCAGGGCACCGACGATGTCGATACCCAGCCCACGCTCGGCTTTCAGCGCGTCATTCAGCGCGCAATCATGCATGTCCAGTCCACCTCCAACGGCAAGAAGGAGGTCACTGGCGCCAATGTGCTCGTGGCCATCTTCGGAGAGAAGGACTCCCACGCGGTGTACTTTCTGCACCAGCAGGGGGTCACCCGTCTCGATGTGGTCAACTTCATTGCCCATGGCATTACCAAGGCGGGCCAGACGCCGCCCACGGGGGGCGAAGAACCCGCGGTCGAGACTCCCGATGGCGCGCCAGCGGCCGCCAACAGCCAGCAGCAGACCCCGCTCGATCAGTACACCCAGAATCTGAACAAGCTCGCACTCGACGGCAAGATCGACCCTCTTATCGGTCGCGAGCATGAGGTCGAGCGAGTGGTTCAAGTGCTCTGTCGCCGCCGCAAGAACAATCCACTGTTGGTGGGTGAGGCCGGTGTCGGAAAGACCGCGATTGCCGAGGGCCTGGCCTGGCGCATCACCGAGAAGCAGGTGCCCGACATTCTTGAGAATGCCACCGTCTACTCCTTGGACATGGGTGCATTGCTTGCGGGAACCAAATACCGAGGCGACTTTGAGCAGCGCTTGAAGGCTGTGCTGAAGCAGCTCAAGGCCGACGAGAACGCAGTGCTTTTTATCGATGAAATCCACACCCTCATCGGTGCGGGCTCGGCCTCCGGTGGCACGCTCGATGCCAGCAATCTGCTCAAGCCTGCGCTGTCATCGGGCGGCCTTCGTTGCATTGGGGCCACCACCTACAACGAGTACCGAGGCATCTTTGAGAAGGACCATGCCCTCTCGCGCCGTTTTCAGAAGATCGATGTCAATGAGCCTTCGGTGGACCAGACCATTCAAATCCTCAAGGGTCTGAAGTCGCGCTTTGAAGAACACCATGGGGTGAAGTACCAGGCGGGGGCGTTGACTGCAGCAGCAGAACTCTCTGCCCGATACATCAACGACCGCCATCTTCCGGACAAGGCCATCGATGTCATCGATGAGGCCGGTGCGGCCCAGCGAATCCTTCCCAAGAGCAAGCAAAAGCGCACCATTGGCAAGGCCGAAATCGAGGACATCGTCTCCAAGATCGCCCGCATCCCGCCCCAGACTGTGAACACCGACGACCGTCAGATTCTGGCCAAGCTCGATCGGAATCTGAAGAACGTTGTCTTTGGCCAGGACCCAGCCATCGACGCCCTCACGGCCGCCATCAAAATGGCTCGCTCGGGCCTTGGCAAGTCCGACAAGCCAATTGGTGCCTTTCTCCTTAGTGGGCCCACGGGTGTTGGCAAGACCGAGGTGGCCAAGCAACTCGCCTTCCTGCTCGGCATCGAGCTGATTCGATTCGATATGTCCGAGTACATGGAGCGCCATGCGGTGTCGCGCCTCATTGGGGCGCCCCCGGGCTATGTGGGCTTTGATCAGGGCGGACTTCTCACCGAGGCGGTCCACAAGAAGCCCCACGCGGTCTTGCTCTTGGATGAGATCGAGAAGGCCCATCCAGAGATCTTCAATATCCTGCTGCAGGTCATGGACCACGGCACGCTTACCGACAACAATGGCCGCAAGTCTGACTTCCGCAACGTGATCCTCATCATGACCACCAATGCGGGCGCAGAGCTCCTGGGCAAGCGCTCGATTGGCTTCTCGAATCCTCGCCAGCAGGGCGACGAAATGGAAGAAATCAAGCGTGTCTTCACGCCCGAGTTTCGCAATCGCCTCGATGCGGTCATCTCTTTCCGCTCACTCGACGAGGAGATCATTCTCCGCGTTGTCGACAAGTTCCTCATCGAGCTCGAGACCCAACTCCAAGAGAAGAAGGTCGAGGCCTCATTCAGCGAGAAGTTGCGCAAGTACTTGGCCAAGAAGGGCTTCGACCCGGCCATGGGCGCTCGACCTATGCAACGAATCATTCAAGAGAAAATTCGCAAGGCGCTTGCGGATGAACTCTTGTTTGGCCGTCTCGCGAATGGAGGCCGTGTTGATATTGATCTGGCCGACGACGGAGAGACCGTGGAATTGCAGTTCCTGCCCAACGAGGCTGGTGCGAAGCGGCCTCCCGAGCAGCCACTCGAGGAAGAGGCAGAGGCGTCCTAGCGCTCGACTAGGGTTTTCCTTGAGCGAAAAGTGTGTGTTTGCGCTTGCAGATTCCGCTGTTTCCCGGAAACTACACATGCAGATAGATACATAAAGAGAGGAGACTTCATGTCTATTCGTCAGATTGCGGCTGCAGCCGCGCTAGTTGCTTTTGCGGGTGCTGCTCAGGCCACCGATCTTTCAAAGATTCGCTATATGGCGGCCAACTGCGCCAACTGCCACGGCACCGACGGCAAGGCCTTAGGTGTCGGTGGGCTTTCGCTGGCCGGTTGGGAAAAGAACCGCTTCATCGAGACCATGAAGGGCTTCAAAGACGGTACCCGCCCCGCCACGCTGATGCACCAGATCTCGAAGGGCTACAGCGACGAGCAAATCGCACAGTTGGCCGATTACTTCGCTGCACAGAAGAAGTAACGCTTTAAGGGCCACGGTCGTCGGCCGCAAGGCGGACACAAATATGAATTCAGTTCAGGGAGACAACATGAGTCAATCGAATCAGGGCCGTCGCGGCCTTCTTAAAGCGGGCGCAGGCGCGGCCGTGCTTGGTGGAGCGGGGCTCCTCACAGGCTGCGAGACCACCCAGGGTTTTGGTGGGGCCGACAAGAAACTGGGCCGTGTCATCGTGATTGGCGGTGGCTTCGGGGGGGCCACTGCGGCCAAATACCTCAGCCACTGGAGTGGCGGCGCCATTGAAGTGGTGCTCATCGAGCGTGAGAAGGAGTTTTACTCCTGCCCCATCTCGAACTTGGTCCTGGGTGGCTCGCGCAAGATCGACTACATCAAGCGCGACTATCGCGGGCTGCGTGAGCGCGGCATTCTGGTTCTGAACGACGAGGTCACCAAGATCGATCCCGTCAAACAGACGGTTTCCATGAAGAAGATCGCCGACATGAAGTACGACCGCCTCGTGGTCTCACCGGGCATCGACTTCAACTTCGGTGCCATCAAGGGGCTCGATGCCGAGGCCCAGAAGACGGTTCTCCACTCCTGGAAGGCTGGCGCCCAGACCATCGCGCTTCGCGCGCAGCTCGAGGCCATGAAGGACGGCGGCACCTACATCCTATCCATCCCCAAGGCACCCTATCGTTGCCCCCCGGGGCCTTACGAGCGTGCCTGCCAGGTGGCCAACTACTTCAAGCAGGCCAAGCCCAAGAGCAAGGTCCTTATCCTCGATGCCAATGCCGATATCCAGTCGAAGAAAGGCCTCTTCATGAAGGCCTGGAATGACCTATACGGCGGCATGATCACCTACACCCCGAACATGGTCGTCAATGAGATCGACATGAAGAGCAGAACGGTCATCACCGAGGTGGGTGACAAGGTCAAAGGCGATGTCATCAACATTGTTCCCCCCAACCAGGCCGGTCAGTTGGCGAAGGACTCGGGTTTGGTCAACATGAATAACCTCTGGTGTGGGGTGGACTGGATGACTCTGGAGTCCACCGCATTCAAGAACATTCATGTTCTGGGCGATGCCACCTTCTC
>JBJOGU010000101.1:0-4032 GCA_046048075.1 Pseudomonadota bacterium | reverse complement strand
TCTTCCTTCTGGCCGTCGTTCTTCAGGCGGGCCGCGAACTCGATCATCCGCTCGGTGGCATCCGGCCTGCGATCAAAGACAATGTCTTCTACATGCTCTCGAAGCGTTGGGTCCATGTCCTCGTAGACACCGAGTTGGCCCGCGTTGACGATGCCCATGGTCATGCCCGCGCGAACGGCATGGTAGAGGAAGACGGTGTGAATGGCCTCGCGGGCGGCATCGTTGCCCCGAAAGGAAAAGCTCACATTCGAGACACCCCCGGAGATCTTGGCATGGGGCAGGTTCGCCCGGATCCAACGTGTCGCCTCGATGAAATCGATGGCGTAACGGTTGTGTTCTTCAATCCCAGTGGCAATGGCAAAGATATTGGGATCAAAAATAATGTCTTCGGCAGGGAAACCCACTGACTCGGTCAGCAGGCCATAGGCCCTCTGGCAGATCGCCTTTCGCCGCTCGAGGGTATCGGCCTGTCCCTGTTCGTCAAAGGCCATGACCACCGCCGCTGCACCGTAGTGCTTGCAGAGCCGGGCCTGGCGAAGAAACGCCTCTTCCCCTTCTTTGAGGGAGATGGAGTTCACCACGGCCTTGCCTTGAACGCACTTGAGCCCCGCCTCAATCACCTCCCACTTGGAGGAGTCGATCATGATCGGCACCTTCGAGATGTCCGGCTCCGATGCGATGAGGTTGAGAAACCGTGTCATGGCGGCCTTCGAGTCGAGCATGGCCTCGTCCATGTTCACATCGATCATCTGCGCACCGTTCTCTACCTGCTGCCGAGCGACTTCGACAGCCTTGTCGAACTCTCCATTGAGTATCAGCCGAGCAAACTGACGCGAGCCTGTGACATTGGTGCGCTCTCCCACATTAACGAAGAAAGATTCTTCGTCGATATTGAATGGCTCAAGACCGGAGAGCCTTGTCTTGGTGGGTGCCTCTGGAATGGGGCGTGGGCGGTGCTCACAGACCGCCTTGGCGATGGCGGCAATATGTTCGGGTGTGGTGCCGCAGCAGCCACCGACCACATTGACCCAGCCGTACTGCGCGAAATTCTTCAGAAAGCCCGAGGTGATGGGCGGCGTCTCATCAAAGCCCGTGGCGGCCATGGGATTGGGGAGGCCAGCATTGGGGTAGACGCAGATGGGCACATCGCTGAGCTTCGAGAGCTCCTCGACATAGGGCCGCATTAGGGCAGCACCCAGGGCGCAATTCAGGCCGATGGTAAGGGGCTTGGCGTGGCGAACGCTATTCCAAAATGCCTCGACAGTCTGCCCCGACAGGATGCGACCCGAGGCGTCGGTGACCGTGCCCGAGATCATCACCGGCCAGCGCATGCCCCGTGCCTCGAAGGTTTCCTCGAGGGCAAATATGGCGGCCTTCGCATTGAGCGTGTCGAAGATGGTCTCGATAAGGAGCAGGTCGACACCAGAATCGATAAGCGCATCGGCCTGCTCGCGATAGCTCAGCACCAGCGCATCGAAGCTGATATTGCGAGCGCCAGGATCATTCACATCGGGTGAGATGGAGGCCGTTCGTGGCGTGGGGCCAATGGCACCCGCGACAAATCGAGGCTTGTCGGCACTGCTATATTTGTCGCGCGCCGCGCAGGCCAAACCGGCCGAAGCGCGGTTCATCTCGAGCGCCATCTCGGCCAGGTGATAGTCCTCCTGGGCCACCCGAGTTGCACCGAAGGTGTTGGTCTCGATGATGTCGGCCCCGGCTTCTAGGTATTGCTCGTGAATCGACTGAATGATGCCGGGCTGGGTGAGGCTGAGAAGCTCATTGTTGCCCTTGACCTCAACACCGCTCTTTAGCGCCTCGTTAAGAATCACCGCAAGGGAGACATTCAAGGGCATCGCCTGGGCACCGGTCTGGCCTTGGTAATCCGACTCGCTGAGTTTGTATTGCTGAATCATGGTGCCCATCGCACCATCAATAATGAGAATTCTCTGCGCAAGGGCGCGCTCAATCAATTCGAAGCGAGGCGATTTGGGCAGCTGCGCCCCTCCCTCGGAAAGGGGTGTCCGATGGGATCGACTGGGCGTGGTTTGGGGCGCGGCGGAGAGAGTCAAGCCAGCGATTATAGGCGGTTGAGCCAGTAATCGAGGCCATCGGCATTGAGCCGAACATCGAGAGCGAGCACTTCTTCGAGCTCCGAATCTTCAATGCCCACGCCCATCGAACGGGCTTGCTTCTTGAGCATTGCCATGAGGTCGCTCTGAATTCGTTGGGCCCGATCCTCCCCGGTGTCTCTGTGCGCCATGGCCAGGGCCACATAGTCATCGACCTGTGAGAGCAACCGAGCGCCGCAGCCGGCCACGTCGGTTACCTGCGAGTAGTGGGTGAGATAGACCGCACTGGGCTTGGCATCGATGACCCGGCGGATGGAATTACGAAGCGGGTCGGGTTCGAACTGGGTAGGCGGGCAGGTCACGAAAATAAAGCATCCATCGGGCGTGTCGAGCTCCCGATAGGAGATGCCAAAGGTGTCACCGGTGAAGACACCATTGGATTGCGAGTCGTGAATGAAGACATGGTGCCGGGCGTGTCCCGGCGCATCCCAGAAGCTTAGGGTTCGAGAGCCTAGGGTGATCTGCGCCCCCTCGCCGGTCGACAGAATTCGATCGGGATCAACCGGAGAGAGCCGGCCGTATTCGCGCAGCGCCATCTCTTCCCCGTAGACGGAGCAGACAGACTCCCAGAGAACGCTCGGGTCGACCATGTGCTTCACACCCCTTGGATGCACGGTCAGCCGTGCATTAGGACAGTGATTGAGCAGGGCACCCGCCCCACCGGCGTGGTCGAGGTGAACGTGGGTTAGAACGATGTAGTCAACCTGATCGGTTTCAAGACCCAGGCCATTGAGCGCTTCGAGAACCCGGGGCACTGAATTGGCGGTTGAGGTGTCGATGACCGCAACGCGGCCGCTGTCGACCACGAAATGAATGGCATCGAGCTCGGTTCGTAGGTAGCCCGAGTCGAGGCAATAGATACCGTTATTGAAATCGCGCAGATGGGTGAGGGGTTGCTTGAAGTGTTGGTGCTGATGATGAGGGTTCATAAGGCTGAATTATCGCGAACAATCGATTCGGCCGCCCGTTGGGCGATGAGCATCACGGGTGCATTGGTATTGCCAGAGGTGATCAGGGGCATGGCCGAGGCATCGACCACTCGAAGCCCAGCGATTCCTCGCAGGCGACAGTCGGAGTCGAGTACGGTGCCCATGGCACAGGTGCCCACGGGGTGAAAGATGGTGGTTCCCAGTTCTCGCGCTGCTTGGGCAAGCTCTTCAGTGGTTCGCACCGAGGGGCCGGGAAGAAACTCTTGCGGCTCGAACCTGGCGAGCGCATGGCTTCGCATGATTGCGCGAGTGATCTCAAGGCCCCGAACACTTGCGTTGATATCGTCTTCTGTGGAGAGGTAATTGCACTGAATCTTGGGGGAGGCAAGGGTCTCGGGGTGTTGGATGTGGACACTGCCGCGAGAACTCGGGCGCAGATTGCAGACCGAGGGGGTAATCGCATCGAAGGGGTGCAGGGGTTCTCCGAACTTCGGCAGGGACAATGGTTGGACATGCCACTCAAGGTCGGGGCTGGTAAGTGTTGGTTGGCTCTTGGCAAAGGCCCCCAATGTGGAAGGCGGCATGGTCAAGGGGCCGGTTCGAAAGAGAGCGTATTCAAGCCCCATGCGCAGTCGGGTCAGTGGATTCTTGTAGAGACTGTTGACGGTCTTGGCGCCCTTGATTTTGTAGACGGTTCGAATCTGCAGGTGGTCCTGGAGATTCTCGCCAATGGCTGGCTGATCCAGCACGACCGGAATCTGTAGGGCAGAGAGGATTCGGGCCGACCCCACCCCAGATGCTTCAAGAAGCTGAACCGACCCAATCGACCCAGCCGAGAGAATGAGCTCCTTCCCCGCATGGACATCAATGAGCTGATTGTCCTTCAGGAGACGCAAGCCAGTGGCGCGTTGGCTCGCTTGCGACCAGGCCACGGGCGCGCCTGAGTCAGCGTGCCGTTGATTCTCCTCAAAGAG
>JBJOGU010000100.1:0-7233 GCA_046048075.1 Pseudomonadota bacterium | reverse complement strand
AGGGAATGCTGCGTCCATCCTTCTCGAGCGAGGAAATAACCTCGACCATGCCTTTGCGCTCGAGGCAGCCGCCCTCGGCGATGGGTCGGGTGACATAAGGAATGTCTTCAATGCTGGCGGGCGGATACTGGAGGCCATTGCTCGGAACTCCCAAGCCCGTTGCATTCGCGACTGCCGTCGATTCAATTGAAGGTTTTGATCCATCGAGAAAGCTATTGAACATCTTTGGATTAAGCCCACCGCGTTCCGCTTGTGCGGGGCTGAGGCCCCAGTTATCCCAGACGGTATCGGGTGTGGACTGTGCAAAATGCGGCAGCCACTTGTGACCCCTCCCCGCAGCAACAACCGGAAAACCGCAGCTTCGGGCCCAATCCACCAGGTCACAAATCATGGCGGGTTGATCGCCATAGGCCAATGAGTAGATTCTTCCGCTCGCCGCGGCGCGATTGGCCAGAAGCGGTCCACAGAATGCATCGGCCTCTACGGTGACATTGACAACATCCTTCCCGTTCGCAAATGCAGCAAGAATATGGTCGACCGCTGCAATCGGATGCCCAGTGCATTCCACAACGATCTCAATCTCGGAACAGGATAAAAGGGCCTCCACCCGGTCTGTAATGAACGTCTGGCCAGTCTTCATGGCCTCGGCGAAGGAGGTTGCTGCAAAACGCTCCGGCCCCCAGCCCACACGAGTGAGATTGGCCCGGGCAGCAACGGGATTGACGTCCGCAATGCCAACCAAATGCACGCCAGGCGTCCTGGGAATCTGGGAGAGGTACATGGAGCCGAACTTGCCTGCCCCTATCAGACCGACGCGGATGGGGCGTCCTTCTGCGGCACGGCTCAATAGTCCTTGATGAAGACTCACTGAAACTCCCTTGAAAAGTATTGTTCGGTACGTGTCAAAGGCCAGAGGCGCGCACAGACCTCGCTATTTCGAGGCCAGCCAATCACAGAGCGCATCGAAGAGGCGGTTCTCGAACCCCACATGCCCACCGAATTCTGGCATCCGGAATTCGATCTTATCCGCTCCTTCATGCGCTCGCTTGGCCTCCTCCAAGGCAGAAATCGGCACCAATGGGTCGTTGCGGGCATTTATAAAAAGACACCGCAACTTGACTGCTGAAATGAATTGGGTGGCCGAGGCAGTCTGCCAATAACGCTCTACTGAGCCGAAGCCATGGAGCGGGGCGGTAAACGCATTGTCAAAGGCTCGAATGGTCGTCGCCATCATCACTTGCTCCAGGTCGAAGAGCCCCGGGAATTGTTGCCATTTGAGTCGAGCTTTTTGCTTCATTGTCCTGAGAAACATCCGCCCGTAGATGAGCCGGTTGAGGCCCTTGTCGATGGCGTCACCACACGCGGCCAAATCAATCGGGGCCGAGACAAAGGCCGCAGAGTCCACCATAGACTTCGCTGCGGAGCCCTTCTCCCCCGCCCAACAGCAGAGTGCATTCCCACCGAGTGAGACTCCAAGCGCGTAGATGGTCGAGGTGGGTCTTTGAAGCCGAACCTGGGTAAGCATCCAATCGATCTCCTGGTAATCGCCGGCGTGGTATGCGCGGGGCGACCGGTTTATCTCTCCCGAGCAGCCTCGAAAATGTGGCACCACAAAATTCCAACGGCGCCGATGGGCTGCCCGAGCAAGGGCCCTCGCATAATGACTTGTGGAACCTCCCTCGAGCCCATGAAAGAGCACAAGGGTGGGCGAATCCGTCGTCTCGGACCAGCGCCAATCGAAGTCGACAAAATCGCCATCGGGGGTATCCACTCGCAGCCGATCGAACACCGCAGACGAGGCGCATTCAGCGTGAAGGCGACAAGCAATGGCCGGCCAAATGGTCTGGATGTGCCCGAACGCCGGGTCGAGAATTCGAGCCCCCACGGGTTTAGCCCGCCCCCTGATAGCCCAATCTCCTCCATGAACCCATAAACCAGCGGCCACCCAAGACCACTGCAAGGAGCGATATGTAAATGACTGCAGCCCACCAACCGCCCGCAGCACCAAGATCAAGACCAGGCATCCAATCCACCCAGCCCCTACCAGGCTCAAAGGCCATGAAATGCGTCAATGGGACGAAGAGACCCCAAGACAAAGTCAGCAGCAGCACGGCCGGCACGCGCGTATCCCCAGCGCCTCTCAAACAAAAAACAGATCCAATGTGAAGCCCATCGGAGAGCTGATAGAGGGCGGCGATAAAGGCCAAGTGGATTCCTAATGCAATGACCTGCTCCGACATAGGATCACTCGATGGAACGAAGAGAGACATCCAGATAGGCGCACCCAGGGACAATACGAGTCCAACACAAAGCATGTAGAGAGTCGTTATTGCAATCACTCGCCCACCGACTCGGCGCGCCCAATCGGGGTCGCCCGCCCCGATAGACTGGCCCACCAGTGTCGTACCTGCTTTGCCAAGACCCACCGCTGGCATATACGCCACGGAGGTCAACATCATCACAACTTGTGTGGCAGCGCCCTCGACACTCCCCAATCGCGCGAGCATCGCCTGGAAGGCAGCCAAGCCCAAGACATCAAATGCAATGGATAGGCCAATCGGAAATCCAAAGCCCATAAGGAATCCAACCCGTCGAAGATCAAAACGTCGCACGCGTCGGCTCCAGTATCGATGGCGATAGCGATTCCCCAAGAACAAAAACAATGCAGCAACCAGCCCAATCGAAATCGATGCGGTCGTGGCCCAGGAGACGCCCGCCACCCCCAGATCCAAAACCCAGACAAAGTAGGCATTGAAGAGGGCATTTAGACAGGCCACGAGAATATTGATTCTCAAGGCAATGCCAACATGCCCAATGCCAAGAAAGAATGAGAGAACGACTGTCAATGCGACAGCGATCGGACCGCCAAGAAAACGCGGAAACCAGTAGTCCTGTGCGGCCTCGGTGGCCGCCTCAGAGAGTCCCAACCAGACAATCCCCTCTTGTCCCCAGATAGAGATCGCAACGAAGGGCAGCAGAGTAAAGACAGAGAGCCACAGACCCGACCAGACCGACTGCGCGGCGCGCTTGAGACGGCCCGCCCCGTAGGCCTGTGCAGCAAGCGTCTGCACGCCCATACCCATGCCGGTCATTAACAGCAGTATGCCCAGGATGAGCCAGTAGACTCCACCGACACCGGCAAGCGCGTCGACTGAGATCCTGCCAATGAACCAGGTGTCGGTCAGGTTCAGAACCGCCTGAAGGCCTGCATGCAAGAACAAGGGGAAGGCCAGTTTAAGGATGGCCACCAAATCGACCTGGACGCGCCCATCGGGCCCGACCAACTGGGCCGGTAGAGAGGCTAACCGCTTGTTCTGCAAAGACTCAGTGAAGCATTGCGGAGAGGTCTGTGCCAAGCTCCGCAGCGTCGACTCGAAGCGAGAACGCCGGAATGGCCGCCTCGAAGACTTCGGCGTCATCGCTCACGCAGATATAGGTGCCGTGCATGCTTCCGAGGGGACTCGATATTCGGGTACCGCTGTTGTATCGAAATACCTCACCTGGACTCAGAAATGGCTGCTGGCCGACCACACCGAGGCCGCGCACTTCTTGGCGGGTGCCCGCTGCATCTTCGATGACCCAGTGCCGGGCCACGACCTGCGCGCCAACCTCTCCCGAGTTCCGGATGGTCACGAAGTAGGCGAAACAGAATTGGGATTGCGCGGGGTTGGAATCTTCCGGCAAATACCGAGTCTCAACGGTGATTTCAAAGCATTTCTTTGACATGTCACTTACTGTATCAGTATGAGCCTCTGCACATCCCGGCATTTCCCTGCCTCTCGACACACTTTCTCTTGATGTCAAGCAGCCACCCGACCCTTATAGATCTTTTGGAATCGAGTCTGGGTGAGCATGCCCATGGCATCGCCAATCGATGCATGGGCGTGGATTGCTCTTTTGAATCGCTGGAGGCGAAATCTCGGCATCTTGCGGCCTACCTTCAGGGCCTCGGACTTCAGTACCCAGATCGGGTTGCCGTAATGATGCCCAACCTGCCTCAGCATCCGATTGCAATCGCGGCTGTGATTCGAGCAGGCCTCGTACTTGTCGAGATGAGTCCCCTCTTGAGCAGTCGTGAGCTCTCCCATCAACTCAAGGATTCCGGAGCAAGGGCGGTGATCGTCTTGGAGAACTTCGGTCGTTGTCTGGTCGAGGCCCTGCCCGGCACAGAGGTGCAAGTTATCATTCGCAGCGCCGTGGGCGATGAGCTCGGCGCCAAGGGGCGACTTGTGACTGCCGTTGTAAGGTATCTCAAGCGCCAAGTTCCAAAGGCAAACTATGGCGATACAAGATTGGTGGGCTATCGGTCCGCCATGGCCATTGGGGCCCATCTCCGTTTCGGTCGCCCCAATAGATCCTCCGAGGACCTCGCTCTGCTCCAATACACGGGCGGCACCACTGGGTCATCCAAGGCGGCCATGCTCAGCCACGCAAATATCGTTGCCAATGTCGAGCAGGCCAGCGAGTTACTTGCCCCCGCCTTAAGAGATCCGCCGAAGCAGGCAAGCCAGTTCGTGATGGTCTGCGCCCTACCGCTATTTCATATCTTCGCACTGACGGTCTGTTTCTTTATGTCCACTCGGCTGGGTTTCAAGGGCCTTCTCATCCCCAACCCGAGAGACTTTAAAGGGTTCACATCCACCTTGCAGAGGGAGCCGGTTCATCTCTTTCCTGGCGTGAGTACCCTTTTCAATGCCCTAATGTCGCAGCCCAACTGGAGAAAGGTCCGATTTCCAGATCTGCGCGTCGCCTTGGGGGGCGGCATGGCCGTGAGCCAGTCGGTGGCCGAGCGCTGGCAAGCCTACACGGGCAGGCCCCTGCTTGAGGGCTATGGCCTGTCGGAGACCAGCCCCGTGGTGAGTGCCACACCCTTAGATGCCTCGGGCTACCTCGGCCATGTCGGTCGCCCGCTTCGAGACACCGAGATCCGAATTCTTGGCGAGCAGCACGAGGTGCTACCCAAGGGCTCGATTGGCGAGATTGCGGTCCGCGGACCCCAGGTCATGAAAGGCTACTGGGGCAAGCCAAATGAATCTCGGGAATTTTTCACATCAGACGGGTTTTTTCGAACCGGCGATTTGGGTCAGATTATGGAAGATGGTTGCCTGAAGATCGTGGATCGAAAGAAGGAGATGATCTTGGTCAGTGGGTACAACGTCTACCCTTCCGAGGTCGAGCAGCAGGTCCAACTCCACCCGGCCATCCAAGAGTGCGCGGTGGTGGGGCACCCCGACCCGAACTCCGGGGAGGCGGTCTGGCTCTACGCCGTTAAACGCACCCAGGTTTCAAAAACCGACCTCTTCGAGCACTGTCGGGCGAGACTGGCCAGTTACAAGTGCCCCAAGAAGATTATCTTCCTCGATGCCCTGCCCAAATCCTCGGTGGGAAAGGTCCTCAAGCGTGAACTTCGTGGGCAGTGACCCCGCCTTAACCGGACAAAATTACATTTGTATTCAATAATTTGTACAAATTATTTAAGGACGAGTGGCGCTTGAAGTTCCTGAGCCCCTGAGATAGAGTCCGCGCGGGAGGCCCGCTTTTCAGCGGCCATTCGCTCATAACTACTAAGGACTCTCATGGAAACTCTAGGCGTAGCAGTCAGCGTCTTTCTCGCCTGCGCGGTCGGTGTGATCTTCGCGGGCATTAACCTGGCCAAATACGGCGATGAACTTGCCGAGAAGACTGGTTGGGGCAAGCTCTGGGTGGGCACCATCCTGGTTGCCGTCTCCACCTCGCTGCCAGAACTCACCATCAACGTGTCATCGGTTTGGGTCGAAAACGCTCCGGGAATCGCCCTGGGCAACGTGTTTGGCGCCAACATGATGAACGTCTTTGTGATCGCAACGGTTGCACTTCTCTTTGGCATCCGAAATATGTTCGGTGGCCACGGCAAAGAAACGGAAATCTTAGTGAAGTCCGGTCTGGTGATCGTTGCGGCTGCGCTTCTCCTCGCGGCTTGGGGTGATATGAAAATCGGCCCGACCTCGATCGGTGCGATCGTGATTTTGTTGCTCTATTACTTCGGTATGAAGAAGGTCTACACTGCAAGCAAAGCCAGCGCTGCCGCGGAGGAAGATGCCGGCGGTGAGCGGGGCAGTCCTGCCAAGGCTTGGGTCGGGTTTATTGTCGCCTCTACGGCGGTCATCATCGCGGGTAAATTCCTGGCCGAGAGTGCCAATGCCATTGCCACCATCACCGGCCTTGGCGCAGGCTTTGTCGGTGTGCTGCTGGTCTCCATGGTGACCACGCTGCCCGAGGGCTCGGTGACACTGGCCGCCGCGATGCGCAAGTCTTACGGTATGGCCATGGGCAACGTCTACGGAAGCTGCTTCTTCAACGTATTCATTCTCTCCATCTCAGATCTCTTCATGCCTGCAGGAAGCCCCGTGCTGGGTGCCATGGAGCCATCGCACTTTGTTGCGGGCGTGGGCGCCTTGGGTCTAATGACCATCGGCTTTTTGTCAATGAAGAGCGCTCAGACTGAGTCAATGACGCTGGCAAAGCTACTCACACCTGCGGTGCCAGTCATCTACGTGGCCCTGATGTACGTCATCTTCATAATGGGCTAATCGTCTCAATAGTCATTCTGCTGTATTGCCCAAATAAAACGGCCCCATGCCATCTCGGCTGGGGCCGTTTTCTATTTGGCGGAAGCGGTGAGATTCGAACTCACGGAGGAGTTGCCCCCTCGCCGGTTTTCAAGACCGGTGCATTCAACCGCTCTGCCACGCTTCCTTCATCCGAATTCTAGCAAGACCGCCCACGGGCCGTGATGGGCCATACATCCACCACCCTGCCCTCCGACATCACGACAATATGATCGTAGAGATTGACGGTGGGGTCGCAGTGCCCGGGAATAACTCGAAGGACATCTCCGAGTCGAAGACTCGAACTATTCTTGGTGGAGACCACACCATGCTCATCCGAGGCCTTCACATAGGTGCAGCCAGCCGGGCCATCGAGCACCGGTAGACCCGAATCCACACTGAATGATTTAAGGCCTGCATCGAGCACCGCGCGGTCATGCGTGGGTCGACTCATTACCGTGGCGGCGACATACAAGGCATGCTCAAACACAGGCTGCTCGGCCTCTGGAGCGGGCTGGTTGCGCTGGTAGTCTGCATCCATAAACACGTAAGACCCAGGCTGAACCTCCGTATAGGCGCCACTCCGGGCCTCAAGGGCATAGCTGCCTGTGCCGCCGCCTGTGCGCCAGGACGCCCCGATGCCCAG
>JBJOGU010000099.1:0-3343 GCA_046048075.1 Pseudomonadota bacterium | reverse complement strand
AGCAAGGCGGGGCCCAACTCCGAACCAACGAGGCCCAGTGCCGCCTGCTCCAATCCATCGTAGGTGGTTTCGTTGTGTTGGCGGGTCCATCGATTGGATTGCTCAATCCAGACGAGGGCCGCGCGGCAGAGCGCTCGTTGAACTGCCGATTGCAAAACCAACTCGCTGCGGTCAAGGCAGTCGGCCCACTCGTTTCCAAGCATCTGAATGGCGGCCCAGACCTGGTCTGCGGCATCGCCCATTTGCGCGAGGTCCTTCTTGCTGAGCAGTCCGCGCTGCTTGAGCCGCATGCGTGGACGGCCGTGGGAGCCGTTACCAACGAGCAAGAAACCGGTGAGCGTGTCGTGCTCTATATGCGGCCACTGGCCAAAGAGGCGCGCCCAGTCAGGTTTGTCAGAGACCAACTCCAGCGCGGGTCGCAACCCATTGGCCAGTGGGGCACGCGACTGAAGGAAAGCATCGCGGGCGGCGCGCATGGCTTGTCGAGACTCTTCAATGCCAGGCCCACTCTCGGCCGCCACGCGCTGCAGAACCGATTCCCATGAGGCACTGACATCGGTGAGCGCCTCTCGCAAGGCAGTGGGCCCGATGCAGCGAAGTAGTTCAGTGAGTTCAATCGCCGGCTGCTCGGATGCAGTGGCCAGGAAATCACGCCAAAGCGTGGTCTCCAAGACCGAGGCCTGCTCGGTGACACGAAGGGTGGAGAGTGGCGCAGCGGCCACCGGCGAGTAGGAGAGGATCTGGGTGTACCAGGAATGAAAGGTGCCCATGGTGGCGGGAACCTCGGCGAGCAGCCACTCCTCATAAGCCGAGTCGACTCGGGCCAAGGCCGCGGCAAGCCCCGGGCCCTCGAGCCCATAGCTAGACAGGATCTCTTTGGCCTGCTCGGTTGGGCAAATGGCCAATGTCTCCAAGACATCGCGGACCCGCACCCGCATCTCAGCTGCGGCCTTCTTGGTGTAGGTGAGCGCAAGAATCTCGGAGGGCGCAACCCCCGAGAGAAGGCTGCGGACAATGCGTGCTGTAAGCAGCCAGGTCTTGCCGCTTCCCGCGCAGGCCTCCACCACAACCGACCGAGAGGGATCGGTGACCAGGCCAACGTTCACGCGCGACTCCCCCATACACGCACTCGACAGATGCCCCGGGCCGCACACTGCTCGCAAGTCTTCTCGCCGGCCATGCCTGCCAAAGGTTGCATCGCATCCCCGGCCTGAAACGCCGCCAAGCGCTCGAGCAGCGCATTCCAATCGTCGGGAGTGGGTTGCATCTCAAGCCACTCGCTGCCCTCCCAACTCATCGAGACAAAGCCCATCTCTTTGGCGCTGCGGCCAGACTGAGTGAGCATCCAAGCGTAGGCCTGAAGTTGCAGGCCGAGGTACTCCTTCTTGACTCGGTCTTGAATGCTCTTGGGACGGCTCACCTTGAAATCGATGAGTCTGGGGCCGTTGTCCTGGCCCACGCGATCGAGCCAATCGAGTCGGCCCTCGAGCGTGAGTCCGAGCGACTCGATTGGCGCGCGCATGGTCATCTCGCTGTTGACGTGGTCGAGCGGCGACTGATCGGCCAGCCATTGGGCAAAACCCGGCACGATCGCCCGCAACTGCCCGGCCATCGGGAGGCTTAACTCACCGGCCTCGAGCCATGCATCGAGCCGCTGGGCCAGCCATTGCCTCCATGCCTGCTCGGATTTAGATTCGCTCGGCGCTGCGGCCAGTTCGCTGGCGACGGCCTGCTCGGCCATGCGGTGCACCCAGGTGCCCAAGTCAAGGGCGTCTTCTTCATCTCGCAGATCTCGTAAATCGGTGAGGCCAAGGGCCACACGCCAATAAAAACGGAAGGGACAAATCAGCGCATCGGCCAGCTGCGAGACACGAACCCTCTTGAGGGAAGACTGCAGTCGGGCAACGGGAGGAGTCGAAGCGATGAGCCCAGTGGTGTTGGGCGCGGCCAATACCGATGAGTCGCGCCAAGACCGCGGTGCGTGGGTGCCATTGAACAGGGCAAAGGCTCGGGCCAGAGGCGCGGCCCAGAGGGCACTGGCCCCGCGCTCTTGGGACTGGGCGATCACCAAGGTGGGGCAGCCTCGATCGAGGCTCGAAGCAAACTCGAGCAGAAATGCCGCCTCCCGCCAGCGGCGAGGCGGTGCGCCCTCGGCGATCTCCATTCGCCCAGGGGGCAACAATTGGTTGCGACCCAACCGGGGGAAAGCGCCCTCATGGGCACCAATGACAATCAGGGAATCAAGGCCATGAAGGTGAGCAGCCTCGATGAGCCCAATAATTCGGACCGATGCATCCGGGGCTCGAATCGGAAGACGAAGCTCGGTCATCTCTCGACCGAGCATTGTGCGAAGCATCCGCAGATCGACTGCACGCCCTCCGAGCGATGCGCCCAATCCGCGAAGGGCGGCCCAGACCCGCTGACCCGCCGAATCGTTGAGCAGGGCCTCTTCAAGGCCTAAATCCCGCAACAAGGCCTCGATGCGCCCCACAGTCGCATGACTCTGATGAAAGGTCGCGGCCGGCCGCCCCAGTTGCTCCGTCTTCCTCCACTGCCCCCCCTGCCCAGATGACCCAATGCCGAGTTGCGCCGAGAACCATCCATGGAGCTTGGGGGCCCACTTCGCCAGATGGAGGGACTCGGAGTGGCTCGAGCGAAGCGCCCGATAAAAACCCGCCCATTCGGACTCGGCAAGCAAGCCAAATTGCGAGAGGCATGCGGACACCGGAGGGCAACGAATCCACGTCATCCAGGCCCTTCGATCGTTCGGGTCGAGCAGAATGGAGATGAGCCCGTCGATGGCTGTGAATGCAACAGTGGTGTCAAGTGCCCAACCGGAGGGATCGTCGAGATCGATGGCGCGAGACTTCAAGACCGCTGCCAGTCGCCGAGCGGCGAGTCGATCACCCGCCACCACACCGATCTGTGTATGGCCCGCCATAAGCCATTGGCCAATTTGATCGGCCGCGCATCGGGCAGTGCTCTCGACCCCATCGGTCTCAACCCAATCGACGGCCGACATTCGCGAGAAGGATGGGCTCGACTTCCAGTTCACAAGCCGGGAGCGCAGGGGTGCCCAACCCTCTGTCGGTCGCTGGGGTGACCACTCGGCCCGCGACAAATCGGTGAGCTCTGGCCAGAGGGCTGACCAACCGTGCTGGGCTTCGAGCAACTCGGGCCTGCCGATTTGAACCACTTCCCAATGACCTGGCCAAGCGAGCTGACAGCGAACCAGGTCGAAGAAATCGAGATGGCCAGAGACCAGGAGCCTGCCACTGGTCATGCCAGGGTAGGATGCCGCGCGGGTGGAGACCCACTCGGCGAGATCGAGAGGCTCTTGGCT
>JBJOGU010000098.1:0-8481 GCA_046048075.1 Pseudomonadota bacterium | reverse complement strand
CAGCCATGGCGTTGAGCATCAAGGCGCAATCATGCGCAGAGCCCGCCATTGGGCCGGCTTGGTCGAGGCTCGATGCGTACGCCACCATTCCCCAGCGAGAAATGCGTCCATAGGTGGGCTTGAGGCCTGTGATGCCGCAAAGTGAGGCCGGCTGACGAACCGACCCACCCGTATCTGTACCTGTGGCCGCTGCCACCCATCCCGCTGCCACTGCAGCAGCAGACCCCCCGGAGGAGCCGCCAGGAACACGTGTCGGGTCCCATGGGTTTCGCGAAGGCTTGTAGGCACTGTTTTGATTGGCTGAGCCCATTGCGAACTCATCGCAGTTTGCCTTGCCCAGGCAGACCATCCCTGCAGTGGCCAATCGATCAACCACCTCGGCATCGAAGGGGCTTCGATAGCCCTCGAGCATCTTGGAACCTGCCGTAGTCGGCCATGCACGTGTCACAAAGACATCCTTGTGCAGAATCGGGATACCCAACAGCGGCGATGGGTCTCCCTGGTCTAGGCGACGCTGCGCGGCGCGCGCCTCTTCACGGCTCACCTCGTGGTTCGTCGAGAGGACTGCACCCAAAGGGTCATTGCCAATTGACTTAAAGGCGTTGTCGACCAACTCCATCGCAGAGACCTCGCGCCGAACCAGCGCAGCGCGAATGGCCCTAAACCCCCCTCTCAATAGGTCCATTGAATTAGTCCAAGACTTTCGGGACCAAAAAGAATCCCGCAGCACGCTCTGCGGCATTGGCCATCAGCAACTCTCGGTCCTGCAAGGGAATGGGCTCATCCTCTCTCAGTCGCAGGGCTTGGTCATGCGGATGGGCCATGGGCTCAATGCCATCGACGGGTGCCTGCTGGAGTTGTCCCACCCAATCGACAATCGAAGAAATGGACTCGCGCAGGGATTCAGACTCCTGTGGTGTGAGCGAGAGCCGAGAGAGTTTTGCAAGCTTAATCAGGTCGTCCTGGCTTAAAGACAAGATAAATCCTCGAAATGTGGATAATTACTCCTTTAATTATCTCCGTTCTCCAACCCATCTTCTGGACCCATCCATGTTTGGCTCTCTGCGCGGATTTTTTTCTCAGGACCTGGCGATCGATCTTGGTACCGCCAACACCCTGATTTATTCAAGGGGCAAGGGCATTGTCCTCAACGAACCTTCGGTGGTTGCCATTCGCTATGAGGGTGGTCCGGGGGGTAAGAAGACGATTGAGGCGGTGGGCACGAAGGCCAAGCAGATGCTCGGAAAGGTTCCTGGGAGCATCGAAGCGGTGCGGCCCATGAAGGACGGGGTCATCGCAGACTTCACGGTGACCGAGCAGATGCTCAAGATGTTCATCAAGATGGTGCATCCCAAGAAGCTCTTCTCGCCAAGTCCTCGAGTCATTATCTGTGTGCCCTGTGGTTCCACACAGGTGGAGCGACGAGCCATTCGCGAATCCGGTCTATCGGCGGGCGCAAGCCAGGTCTATCTCATCGAAGAGCCGATGGCTGCAGCCATTGGTGCCGGTCTTCCTATTTCCGAGCCTCGCGGGTCAATGGTCGTTGATATCGGCGGTGGTACGAGTGAGATTGGAGTGGTCTCACTCGGTGGGCTGGTCTACTCGAGCTCAATCCGTGTTGGGGGCGATAAGTTCGACGAAGCCATTGTCAATTACATTCGTCGCAATTACGGAATGCTAATCGGCGATCAGACCGCGGAGTCGATCAAGAAGGAGATTGGCTCAGCATTTCCTGGAAGCACCGCCAGCGAGATGGAGGTCCGAGGTCGAAATCTCAGCGAGGGCATTCCCCGCAGCTTCATGGTCTCGAGCAATGAGATTCTCGAGGCCCTGACGGACCCCATCAGCCAGATTGTTGTGGCCATCAAGAACGCACTCGAGAACACGCCTCCAGAGCTTGCGGCAGACATCGCGGAGCGCGGTATCGTGATCACCGGCGGCGGCGCACTTCTTCACGACCTCGATCGGCTTTTTGCCGAAGAGACCGGTCTGCCTGTGTATGTGGCCGAGGATCCATTGGCCTGTGTGGTTCGAGGGTGTGGAGAGGCCATTGAGCGCATCGATGAATTGAGCGCTGTGCTCTCGACCGAATAGTCTCAACACCCGACCGGACCGCTTGGCCCTCTCGCATAACTCTCCCGCACTCTTCCACCAGGGCCTGCCCGCCAGGCTAAGACTTGTTGTCGCTGCCGTCTCTGCCACGCTGCTCATGCAGCTGGACTATCACGCCAGCATGACGCAGCCACTTCGGCAAGGGATTAATACGGTTCTCTACCCCGTCACCGAGTTGATGATGATGCCTCGGGACATCCTTATCTCTCTCGGCGAGAGCCTGCGCTCGGGCCAGAGTCTTCGAGAAGAGGTCGCAAGGATTCGAGAGCAAGAGACTGCTCGCTCTGAAACCTTGCTGGCCATTGAGAAACTGCGTAGTGAAAATGACAATCTGCGTGGGCTTCTCGCCCTCCAGAAATCAATCCCAGGCGGCTCTATTGCTGCAGAGGTTCGCGCTGCGCGGCCCGCACCGGTTCACGATGTCGTGGTAATCGATCGTGGCAGTGAGAGCGGAGTGCATGCCGGTGACCCCGTGATCAACAGTACGGGGGTCATCGGTCAAGTCAGCCGGGTCTTTCCCTTGACCTCTGAAGTTCGACTCTTATCGGACAAACAGCTCTCGGTGCCTGTATTCCTGCCTCGTCTTGGCGTTCGCGGTCTGACGCGAGGAATCACCGGGGAGGACGCCTTCGAGCTGCGCCATGTCAACCTCGCTGCGAACATTCAGATTGGCGATGTGATCCAGACCTCTGGACTCGATGGCCTCTATCCCCCTGGCCTTCCCATCGGCACCGTCACATCTATTTCAGAGAGCGGGCTGTCGCCCTTCCCAGTGGTCACTGGCAAGCCTGTTGCCTCGGTCGCGGTCACGCGGCAGGTTCTCGTTTTGCATGGCAGGGGGGCAAAGCAGTGATCACGCTGCGCGAGACGCTCGCAAGAGAGCCGAGCAGACGCCTGCTTGTCTACAGTTTTCTCGTTGCCCTGCTCTTTAACCTCTGGCCCTGGCCGCATCAGTTTCCCGCACCAGACCTGGTCGCTGTTCTGCTGGTCTTCTGGTCCGTGCAGACGCCCCGCCGCATGGGGATGACCCTGGCTTGGTTGCTCGGCCTGGTCATGGATGCGCACCAGGGCGTTCTTCTCGGTGAGCATGCGCTGATTTACTGTTTGCTGACCTACGGTGCCATCTCACTGCATCGGCGCATGGCGGGCTTTGGTCCTTCAGGTCAGGCCCTGCACGTGGCGGGTCTCTTCTTGGTGGTGCTCATTGTTGGTGGGGTTGTTAACTGGTTTGCGGACAGCACGCCGCTGACCCTCTGGATATTGGTGGAAACGATTGTCAATGCCTTGGGCTGGCTCGTCGCGCATCGACTGCTTCTTACTATTTTGAAACGCAGGCCCGCATCCAGGCCGGCGAGGCCCGCCAAGATCGTGAGCTGATCCATGGTCACCGAGACCCGACTCACCGCGGATTTTCGCAAGCGCGTGACGGTGGCGGCGCTCTTGGTGGTGGTCGCCATGGGTGTGCTGTTGCTTCGCTTTGGCTCCTTGCAAGTCTGGCAACACCAGGACTACGCCATTAAGGCCGAGAACAATCGTGTCGCACTGCTGCCGATTCAGGCGCCCCGTGGACTAATCCTCGATCGGCAGGGCGTGGTTCTGGCCCGAAACGATGCGGGTTTTTCTGTTGAACTCGAGCCCGGTATCAAGCAAGGCATCGATGAGCTGCTCGAGAAGCTCACCCCACTTCTTAATCTCACACAGGCCGATATCAAGCGTTTCAAACGGGACCTGGCAAGTGCGCGCAAGTTCGATCCCATAGCCATCAAGACCAAACTCACCGATGAGCAGGTGGCCCGCATAGCGGTCCGCCTCGGTGAGTTGCCAGGCATTCGAATTGAACGCCGACCCATTCGCTCCTATCCGTATGGTCTCTCCTCCTCTCATCTCATCGGACATATTGGGCGCGTCTCAAAATTTGATCAGGAGCGGCTCGAGAAAGAGGGAGGCAGCGATGTCTACAACGGGGTCAGCCACATCGGAAAGCTCGGCATCGAGAAAAGCTACGAGCCCGTTCTAAAGGGCGAGATTGGCTTTCAGCAGATTGAGATTGCCTCGAGTGGGCGGATTATTCGGGAACTCGGCGTTCGTCCCGCCGTGGCGGGCAGGAACATCCAGCTATCGGTGGACTTCGGTCTTCAACAGATGATCGAGGCGGCCTATGGCCAGCGACGGGGTGCCTTGGTGGCGATTGACCCGCGCAATGGAGAAGTCTTGGCGTTCATTTCGATGCCGAATTTTGACCCCAATGCCTTTGTTGATGGCGTCGACCCCGACCTCTGGGACAGCCTCAACACCTCTTTGGACAAGCCGATGCTCAACCGAGCGCTGCGAGGCATCTACCCACCGGGCTCGACCTACAAGCCATTCATGGCGCTGGCTGCCCTGGCCTCGGGCGAGCGCAAACCCGACGACACCATTAACGACCCTGGTTATTTCATGCTCGGCACCCATAAGTTTCGGGACAGCAAGCCCGAAGGGCATGGCCGCGTCGATATGAAGCGGTCGATCTCCGTCTCCAGTGACACCTACTACTACAAACTGGCCATGGACATGGGGGTCGATACGATTCATAAGTTCATCAGCCCTTTTGGGTTCGGCCAGAAAACCGGCATCGACATGGATGGCGAAGTGCCCGGCATTCTTCCATCTTCAGATTGGAAGATGAAGCGTTTCGGCACCGCATGGCTGACCGGTGAGACACCCTCGATCGGAATCGGCCAGGGCTACAACGCTTTCACCATGCTTCAGCTTGCTCGAGCAACAGCGGCAATTGCCAATGGCGGCAAGCTTCTCAAGCCACGCCTGGTGCGGTCCATTGAGGACGGCACTGGTGCAATGAACCCGCTTCCGCCAGTCATTGACGAGACACTGACCTTCCAACAGGACTGGGTAGATCTGGTCACCGATGCAATGGTGGAGGTCAACCTCACTGGCACGGGTGCGCGAGTCATGGCCGGTGTTCCCTACAAAGTCGCTGGCAAGACCGGAACCGCCCAGGTGTTTAGCCTCAAGCAAGACGAGAAGTATGTAGAGAGCCGAGTGGCCGAGCGCTTAAGGGACCACTCGCTCTACATTGCATTTGCCCCTGCAGACGACCCCAAAGTGGCGCTGGCGGTGGTGGTTGAAAATGGCGGCTTTGGTGCGGCCGCGGCCGCCCCGATCGCACGAAAAGTCTTGGATTACCTTCTGGCACCGCCAAAGCCAGCGATCCGGGCCCAGGCCGCTGACAAGGAGCCCTCTTGAATAGCCTAGAGAAACGCAAGGCCCAGACCGGTTGGCGGGCGGTTGTTTTCTGGCTCAAGCAACGCTTCTATCGGCTCGACCAGCCGCTTTTTTGGACTGCAATGGGGATCTTTTTTGTCAGTGTCCTGGCGGTCTACAGCGCAGCCCACGACGATCCTGATCGATTTGTTGGTCATATGCGCAATTTGTTCATAGCCTTGGCCTTGATGCTTGTGCTGGCCCAGATTCCCGCAATGCAATTTCAGAAGGCGGCCGTGCCCCTCTACGCATTGGGTTTCGTTCTTTTGCTTGCAGTAGAATTTTTTGGCGAAACCAGCAAAGGTGCAACCCGCTGGTTGAATATCGGCATCACTCGTATTCAGCCATCTGAACTCATGAAGATTGCGATGCCACTGATGCTGGCCTCGCTGATCCACCAAAGAGAGGGGCTCAGGGGTTGGCGAGACTGGGTCGTTCCCGTTTTGCTGCTGCTCGGTCCGGTCATTCTCATCGTCAAGCAACCCGATCTGGGCACGGCCATCCTGGTCTTCGCATCCGGCGTTTTCGTCTTGTACCTCAGCGGCATTCCCTGGCGACTGGTTCTGCTAGTGCTTGGCACCGTTTTTATTGGCGTGGTGCTCTTGATCAGTTTTGGCGATTCTGCCTGTGGTCCGGGCATCGACTGGCCCGGTCTGCGGGAGTATCAACGCCAGCGGGTCTGCACACTGCTCGACCCGATGCGCGATCCGCTCGGCAAGGGCTTCCATATTCTTCAGTCGGTGATTGCAGTCGGCTCCGGGGGTATCTTTGGCAAAGGCTGGCTTCAAGGAACCCAGACCCAATTGGAGTTCATCCCCGAGCGAGCGACGGACTTTGTCTTTGCCGGCTACGCGGAGGAGTTTGGATTCATCGGCTCTGCGATTCTGCTCGCGCTCTTCCTTGGGTTGGTTCTCCGAGGGTTGTGGATATCACTGGGCGCTCCGACGCTCTTTGGCCGCCTACTCTCCGCAGCCCTTGCCCTGATCATCTTCACCTATGCCTTTGTCAACCTGGGCATGGTCACCGGCATCCTCCCAGTGGTTGGCGTTCCGCTTCCCTTCGTCTCGTATGGCGGTACGGCGATGGTCACCCTCGGTGTGGGAATGGGGCTCTTGTTCAGTGTGGCCCGAGATCGGTCGCGCGTCACGCAGGGTTTCACACTCCACCCTTAGGGCGCTTTGGTCTTGGCCAGTCCAATGAGTCCCGCCCTGGCCATCGCTCGCGTGATGCTCGAGGGCTTCGACCGCCATTACGGACTTTTCCGTTACAACGCGCAGCAGGCCAAGACCTGTTTTGAGTCGGGTGCCTTCCAGGGCATTCGCCGACTGGCCAGCGAGCGAATCGCCTTCTACGACCAGCGCATTGAAGAGGCGAGTCGCCAGCTCCAGGCGCTGTTTGCCAGCGAATTGTCGGCTGAGGGTGTCTGGCCGGAGGTCAAGCGCGCCTACATTGGCCTGCTCTCCGAGCATCGGCAGCCCGAGTTGGCCGAGACCTTCTTCAACTCGGTGACCACCAAGATTCTTCGTCGCAACTATTTTGACAATGAGGTCCTGTTCGTGCGGCCATCTCAAGCGACCGACTACCTCGACTCCGATCCACCCTCGTATCGGGCTTACTATCCCAATGAGACGGGGCTGCGCCATTGCATAACCCAGGTGCTGGTGGATATTGGGCTGGCCTGTCCGTGGGAGGACAGCAGACGAGACCTTCGGCGGGTGATTCGCAGCGCAATTGCCCAGCTAGAACGGCCGTTTAGTGCCAAGCAAGACCTACAAATTCACATATTGCGAAGCCTCTTCTATCGCAATAAGGGCGCCTACCTGATTGGCCGACTGATTAACGATGGCGAGCCGATTGGCTTTGCCGTGCCGATTCTGAGAGGCGAAGATGGTCTATTGCGAATCGACACCTTCCTCATGCGAGTCGATCAAATATCGACCCTCTTCTCTTTTGCACGAGCCTACTTCATGGTCGATATGGAGGTTCCATCGGCCTATGTTCAATTTCTAAAAAGCATTCTTCCCAACAAGCCTGCTGCCGAGGTTTACACCATGCTGGGCCTACAGAAGCAGGGAAAGACACTTTTCTACCGAGATTTATTGCACCACCTCAAACACTCCCAAGACAGCTTCAAATTGGCCGAAGGCATCAAGGGGCTGGTGATGCTGGTCTTCACGCTCCCCTCGCTGCCTTACGTCTTCAAGATCATTAAGGACCAACGGGCAAAGGAGGTCAGCCGCGAGCACATCATGTCTCGTTATCAGTTGGTCAAGCTGCACGATCGGGCGGGCCGAATGGCAGACGTCTGGGAGTACTCGAATGTCGATTTCCCCAAGGCCCGATTCGAAGAGAGTCTGCTCAAGGAGATTCGTGAGTTTGCGCCCACCATGCTTGAAGAGGATGGCGAGCGGGTGGTGATTCGGCATCTCTACATTGAGCGACGAATGGTGCCGCTCAATATTTACCTCGAGCACGCGACGGATCAACAGCTCGAGCGGGCCGTCATCGAGTACGGAAACGCCATTCGTCAGCTAATGGCTGCAAACATTTTCCCGGGCGATATGCTCTACAAGAATTTCGGCATGACCCGACAGAGTCGGGTGGTTTTCTACGACTACGACGAGATCCAATACCTCACCGAGTGTCGCTTTCGCGAGATTCCTCCTCCCCGAACCCCGGAAGACGAAATGTCATCTGAGCCCTGGTACACGGTGGGGCCCAACGATGTCTTCCCCGAGGAGTTTGAGCGCTTTCTCCTTGGTGTCCCAAGGCTTCGGGCGGCGTTCATGCGTCACCACGCCGAACTGCTCGACGCGGCCTTCTGGCAGGCACAGCAAGAACGGATTCAACAGGGCCTGCTCGACGATGTCTTCCCCTACCCCAATGAGATTCGATTCTCCTCGAACGGCTCCCGATGATGCACTTTGATTATGTGGTGGTGGGGGCGGGGAGTGCGGGGTGTCTGCTTGCCAATCGACTCTCGGCCGACCCTTCCAAGACGGTGCTTCTGATCGAGGCGGGAGGAAAAGACGACTGGGTCTGGATCAAGATTCCTGTGGGCTACCTCTTTACGATTGCCAACCCAAGAACCGATTGGTGCTTCAAGAC
>JBJOGU010000097.1:0-5284 GCA_046048075.1 Pseudomonadota bacterium | reverse complement strand
GCTGCCGGCACCTTGAAAGACTTTTCGGAGTGGGTCGCACGTTGCGAGGAGCGCAAGCGCTTTATGGGTCGCAAGACCCACTACACCGAGACTCCGATTAAGCCCATGCGTGTCTATGAGGAGATGAATGCCGCATTCCCCCGCGACACCATCTATGTATCCACCATTGGTCTCTCGCAGATTGCCGCGGGTCAGTTCCTGCATGTCTACGGACCACGCCAGTGGATCAACTGTGGCCAGGCCGGCCCCTTGGGCTGGACGATTCCGGCGGCGCTTGGTGTCGTGGCGGCCGATCCAACTCGCAATGTGGTGGGACTTGCCGGTGACTACGACTTCCAGTTTCTCATCGAGGAGCTCGCTGTCGGTGCCCAGTTCTCCTTGCCCTATGTTCAGGTCTTGGTGAACAACAGCTACCTCGGACTCATTCGGCAGGCCCAGCGTGGCTTTAATATGGACTACCAGGTTCAGTTGAGCTTTGAAAACCAAAACGTCAGCGACCCGGTTCTGAAGCCCTACGGTGTCGACCATCTGATGGTTGTGGAGGGCTTGGGCTGTAAGGCCCTGCGCGTCACCGACCCAGAGAAGATTCAGCCCGCCTTAAAGCAGGCCATGGAGATGGCCCGCGAGTTCCGAGTTCCCGTGGTGGTGGAGATCATCCTTGAACGGGTGACCAATATTTCAATGGGAACCGAGATCGACAAGATCAATGAGTTTGAGCCCATCGACTGTCGGCATCCCGAGGGGCCAGAGGGCCTTGAGAAGGCAGGTCTCCTCGAGTAGACCCACTTCCAAACCCACCCCCATTCAGAAAACAAAGAGGAGTCGTTATGCCCAAGTTTGCAGCCAATCTCACCATGCTCTTTAATGAGGTCGACTTTCTAGAGCGCTTCGAGAAGGCCGCTTCTGCCGGATTCGAGGCAGTGGAGTTTCTTTTCCCCTATGACTATCGGGCAGAGGATCTTCGAAAGCGCCTTGATGACAACAAGCTCAAACTCGTTCTTCACAACCTGCCGGCTGGCGACTGGGCGGCCGGTGAGCGGGGCATCGCATGCCACCCCGATCGGGTGAATGAATTTCGGGAAGGAGTGGCCAAGGCCATTGGCTATGCCAAAGCCCTGGGGGTGGGCCAACTCAACTGCCTCGCGGGGAAACTTCCCGCGACGGTCAGTCCCGAGCAGGCGCACAAGACGTTTGTTGAGAACCTGCGTTTTGCGGCAGGCGAGCTGAAGACGGCGGGGTTGAGACTATTGATGGAGCCCATCAATACCTACGACATCCCTGGATTCTTCCTAAATCGCACCGAGCAGGCGCTGGCCATCCAAAAAGAGGTGGGTGCTGACAACCTGTTTATTCAGTACGACATCTACCATGCACAGCGTATGGAGGGTGAGCTGGCGGCGAACATCAAGAACCATCTCGACAAAATTGGGCACCTCCAGCTTGCCGACAATCCGGGTCGCAATGAGCCCGGCACGGGCGAGATCAACTATGCCTTTTTGTTCAAGTGGATCGACTCTGTCGGGTATCAGGGATGGATCGGGTGCGAGTACAAGCCGAAGACCACCACCGAGGCCGGCCTGGGCTGGCGGGCTTCACTGAGCTGAAAAAATTTCAAACTGAGGAGAAGAAAAGATGAGCATGAAAGTTGGATTCATTGGTTTGGGAATCATGGGTGCGCCCATGGCCGAACATCTCAACAAGGCCGGGCACCAGCTCTTTCTTAACACCATCGGCGACATGCCCCCTTGGGTGGGCGGCTCATCGGCCAAGGTCTGTGCTTCGGCCAAAGAGGTCACCCAACTTGCCGACATCATCATCACCATGGTGCCCGACACTCCAGACGTTGAAGCCGTTCTTTTCGGCGCCAATGGGGTGGCCGAGGGAATGGCCAAGGGCAAGATCGTGGTGGACATGAGTTCCATCTCGCCCATCGCGACCAAGGGCTTTGCTCAAAAAATACGCGACCTCGGCGGCGCCTATTTGGATGCACCGGTCTCCGGTGGTGAAGTCGGTGCGAAAAATGCCACGCTCACCATCATGGTGGGTGGCGATGAGGCCATCTTCAGCCGCGTCAAGCCTTTGTTTGAACTCATGGGGAAGAACATCACCCTGGTGGGTGAGAACGGTGCAGGACAGACCACCAAGGTGGCCAATCAGATCATCGTTGCATTGAATATCGAGGCAGTGGCAGAGGCATTGGTGTTCGCAGCAAAGGCGGGTGCCGATCCGGCCCGCGTGCGCCAGGCCCTGATGGGTGGCTTTGCCTCCTCGAAGATTCTCGAAGTCCACGGTGAGCGGATGGTCAAGAGAACCTTCGACCCTGGGTTTCGCATCAATCTCCACCAGAAAGACCTCAACCTGGCCTTGTCGAGCGCCCGCGCGCTGGGCGTCTCTTTGCCCAATACGGCCACCGCCCAGGAGCTCTTCAACAGCCTGGCCGCCCGTGGCGGTTCGGGTTGGGATCACTCGGCGATGATCAAGGCCATTGAGAATCTTGCGAATTTTGAGATCGAGGCCCCGAAGGCCTAGTTCCAAATTCGGCTGTGCGCGTTAGAGAAGGCCCCCTCCCGGGGCCTTCTTTTTTGGCGGCCTGCCCCCCGACAGCCACCGCTTTGACTGCCCGCTCTTGTTTGGGGTCTTCCCCGTGGCCGAGTCTCGAGAGGCTAAACTTCAACCATATGAATGCACCGCGCGAGCCCATAAGAGGCGGCCTGGAATTGGGGTCTCTTCGTTTTGCCGACTACACCGAGCCCATGCCCGATTCAAAGCGGGCCACTTTCTGCGCGGCCCTTGGCCGGAGTCTGCCGAAGGAAATTCTTATTCTTGATGACGAAGGCCTGAGACCCTACGAGTGCGATGGCCTCACCGGCTATCGGCAGATGCCCGTTGCAGTCGCGCTGCCTCGCAATGAGGCAGAAGCCAGAGCAGTGCTCGAACTCTGCCGGACGCATGAGGTGCCAGTGGTGGCCCGCGGTGCTGGCACTGGACTCTCAGGCGGTGCCACCCCACACCGAGGCGGCCTGGTGCTATCGCTCGCGCGGTTCAATCGCATCATCTCCATCGACCCACTTGCGCGGATCGCCCGGGTCCAGCCCGGTGTTCGAAACCTCGCGATTAGTGAGGCCGCCGCAGTGCATGGTCTTTATTACGCCCCCGACCCGTCCTCTCAAATCGCCTGCTCCATCGGCGGTAATGTGGCCGAGAACTCCGGTGGCGTCCACTGCCTAAAATACGGCCTTACCGTTCACAATGTCCTTCGCATCCGTGGGTTGACCATTGATGGCGAGGTGATTGAGGTCGGCAGCGAGGCCTTGGATTCCCAGGGCCTTGACCTGCTGGGGCTCTTGATTGGCTCAGAGGGCATGCTGGCGATCACCACAGAGGTGAGTGTTCGTCTCATCCCCAAACCGCAGCTGGCCCGGGTCATCCTCGCATCATTCGACGACGTTGAGAAGGCTGGGCAGGCGGTGGCCGATTTGTTGGCCGCTGGAATTATTCCTGCGGGCCTCGAGATGATGGATGGACCCATGACCGCCGCGGTGGAAGAGTTCGTCCATGCGGGTTACGACCTCGATGCCCAGGCCATCTTGTTGTGTGAGTCCGATGGGACTCCCACCGAGGTCGCCGAGGAGATCGCCCATATGCGAGAGGTCCTCTCCAAGAGCGGAGCGACCAGTCTTCGCATCTCTGAATCGGAGGCCGAGCGCCTGCGATTCTGGTCGGGGCGAAAGAATGCCTTTCCAGCCTCGGGCCGTGTCTCACCCGACTACTACTGCATCGATGGCACCATTCCGCGCAAGCGATTGGGTGAAATGCTTCGTCGAATTGCAGGACTCGAGAAGAAGTATGGGCTGCGCTGTCTCAATGTTTTTCATGCTGGGGATGGAAATCTCCACCCTCTGATTCTTTTCGATGCCAGTCGTCCCGGCGAGTTTGAGAGAACCGAAGAGTTCGGCGCGGAGATCCTCGAGATCTGTGTCGAAATGGGCGGCACGGTGACGGGAGAGCATGGTGTGGGCATCGAGAAAATCAACACCATGTGTGTCCAGTTTTCGCCTCAAGAGCGAATGAGTTTCTTTGCCATCAAGCGCGCATTCGACCCCGAGGGATTGCTCAACCCGGGCAAGGCCATTCCCACCCTTTCGCGATGTGCAGAGTACGGGCGTGAGCATGTTCACAGGGGAGCGCTTCGTTTCCCTGAACTCTCGCGTTTCTGATCCATGGCCGAACAAGCTGGACAAGCGGGGCAGCCCGACCAAGCCGAACAAGCCGAGCAGTGGCTCATGGCCACACGTGAGTGCCTAGCAAAGGCGCGTCTTGAGCGGCAGACCATTCGAATCGAGGGCCATGCAAGCAAGGCCTTCTATGGCAATCCGGTGTCTGCCGATCGGGTGCTCTCCACCCTGGGTTATGCCGGTGTCGTGGATTACGACCCCACCGAGTTGGTGGTCGTGGTGCGCGCGGGCACGCCCATTCGAGCGCTGGAGTCGCTGCTTGAATCTCGTGGCCAATGCCTCGCCTTTGAGCCACCACGTTTCGGTCTACAGGGCGGAACGGTTGGTGGAATGATTGCCTCGGGCCTATCGGGTCCGGCGCGTTGGATGTCGGGCGCATGCCGTGACTTTGTGTTGGGCATGACCGTGATGAACAGCCAGGGTGATTTGCTCCGATATGGCGGAACCGTGATGAAGAATGTGGCGGGCTACGACATGGCGAGGCTTCACATCGGTGCCATGGGAAGCCTGGGCATTGTGCTCGATGTGGCCTTGAAGGTCTTGCCCTTGCCTGCGTCGCGTCTCAGTCTTGAGTGGTCGTGTTCCGAGGATGCCGCTCGCGAGGCCCTCAACGAGTGGGCGGCCAGGCCCTTGCCGCTGTCTGCATCGGCATGGATCCCGAATCATTCGGGTGCCCTCGATGGGACGCTTCGATTGCGCCTCTCCGGTGCCAGGGCTGCGGTCGATGAGGCGGCCGGGGTTTTTTGTCAGTCCCCGCACCGTTCATTGGGGCTGGCCAGGCCACTCAAGAGCGATGAGGCCGATGCGTTCTGGCTGAGTATTCGGGACCAGACCCATTCCGTATTCCATTCGTCTCTTCCCATCTGGCGGGTCAGTCTGCCGGTGCGTGCAGAGGGGCATGCCGATTTCTCTCCCATGCTGGTTGAATGGGGTGGGGGCCTGCGTTGGATTGCGACGGATCACACCGTTCAGGCCGTGCGCGCATTCGCCGCCGATCGATCGGGGCATGCCGCGCTGTATCGGCCCGGCCCGGGGCAGGCACTTCCTTC
>JBJOGU010000096.1:0-5547 GCA_046048075.1 Pseudomonadota bacterium | reverse complement strand
TTGGTGAACTGCCCCTGGAAAGTCAGGCGCACTGTTCCAATCGGGCCATTTCTTTGCTTGCCGATGATGATCTCGGCCACGCCTTTGTCGGGCGTATCCGGGCGATAGACCTCGTCGCGGTATATAAAAAGAATGACATCGGCATCCTGTTCGATGGCACCACTCTCCCGCAGGTCGCTCATCACCGGCCGCTTGTCCGTGCGTTGCTCCACGGTGCGGTTGAGCTGAGAGAGCGCAATGACTGGGCAGTTGAGTTCCTTGGCCAGGCTCTTGAGTGAACGGGTAATCTCGGAGATCTCTGTGGTGCGATTCTCCCCCGAAGAGCTCGCGCTCATGAGCTGAATATAGTCCACAACAATGAGTTGCAGACCACCTGCAATGCGCGACATGCGGCGGGCGCGACTGCGAAGCTCAAGAGGGTTTAAGGCCGGCGTCTCATCGATGTAGGCCTGCACACCCTTGAGCCGCTTGGTGGCGTGGGTGAGCCGATCCCAGTCGTCCTCATGCAGGCGACCGGTACGAAGGCGCTGCGCATCAATGCGGCCCACCGAGCAGAGCATGCGCAAGACCAACTGTTCGGCCCCCATCTCCATGCTGAATACCGCGATGGGCAGTCCCTGATCGATGGCCACATGCTCGGCCACATTGAGAGCAAAGGAGGTCTTGCCCATGCTGGGTCGGCCCGCCACAATAATGAGATCGCCCCCATGCATACCTGCGGTTTTCTGATCGAGGTCGATGAACCCCGAGGGCACGCCGGTGACATCAGATGGATTGGGATTGTTCGCGAGCTCGTCGATTCGCAAGACCACGTTGTTGAGCAATTGATCGAAGTCTGCGGCCTGCTGTCGACCACGCGCCCCTTCTTCGCCAATTCGAAAGATCTGGGTCTCGGCTTCGTCGAGAATCTGCCGCGTCTCCTTCCCAGCTGGATTCAGGGCCGTCGTAGCGATGTTGTCGCTCACCGAGATGAGCTTGCGAAGAATCGCTCGGTCCCGAACGATCTCTGCGTAACGACGAATGTTCGAGGCCGATGGGGTCTCAATCGCTAGGGAGTTGATATAGGTCAGCCCACCAGCGTCGTCGGCCTGCCCCAATGATTGAAGCGCCTCGAATACGGTGACCACATCGGCGGGCCGCGCCGACTGAACGAGACGGGAGATGGCCTCGAAGATCTGGCGATGATCGGCGCGATAAAAATCGTCGGCGCGAAGAAAATCACCGACCCGATCGAAGGCGGAGTTGTCGAGAAGGAGTCCGCCCAATACCGCGGCCTCGGCCTCCACCGAATGCGGTGGGAGCCGAAGCGAGGCGGTGGGATCATCGGCCATGGGCTGGACCGATTAATCGCTGGACTGCGTTACTGCGTGTTGTCGGGCAGGACCCGAACCGTAATGGTGGCAACTGCATCGGTGTGCGGTGCCACCTGAATGGGGAACTCACCAATGGTCTTGATCGGGCCATCGGGCATGCGCACCTGGGCCTTCGCAATGGCATGGCCCATGCCGGTCAAGGCATTGGCAATATCGAAGTTGGTGACAGAGCCAAAGAGTCGGCCATCGACGCCGGCCTTTTGACGCATCTCCACCTGCTTGCCCTCGAGTTTGCTGGCCACAGCCTGGGCCGCAGCGAGTCGCTCTGCGGCCTGGCGCTCGAGTTCGGCACGCCGAGCTTCGAATTCAGCAATTGCGGTTTGGGTGGCACGACGGGCCATGCCCTGGGGAATGAGGAAATTACGGGCGTAGCCGTCTTTGACTCGCACCACCTCGCCGAGTTGGCCCAGGTTCGAGATCTTTTCCAAAAGAATGACTTGCATGGGAGGTCTCGCTCTTAATGGTTATCGGTGAATGCCAACAGGGCCAGAAAGCGTGCACGCTTGATGGCCGTGGTTAGTTGACGCTGGTAGCGGGCATTGGTGCCGGTGATTCGCGCAGGGATGATCTTGCCAGTCTCGGTTACAAAATCTCGAAGGGTGTCGATGTCTTTGTAATCGATCTGCTCAATGCCCTCTGCCGTAAAGCGGCAGACGCGCTTGCGCTTGAAGAGGGCTGTTTGGGTGGGGCGCTTGGGGCGCTTGTTTTTATCAAATGACTTGCGATACATGTTGGGGATTCTCCAAAACGAAATCGGTAACGTGAAGGTTTAGTGCAGCGGGCTTAACCGAGAGGTCTTCAGCAGTCTGGAATGCCCCCCGGCGCGGTGCCAGAAAGCCTCTGACTCGAACGCAGGCATTGGGCACCAATGCAGCGAGTCGCTCGGCCACCGACCCCAAGGCAACGCCTGCCGTTGGGTAAGAGAGTCGACGCGGCTGGCCTGCCTCTGTAACAGAGGACTCGTGCCACAAAATGAATTCAAGGCTTGCATGTCCACTCGGATTGACTCGCAGGGGCTTGCGTTCTACCAATCGGCCTGAGAGGGCGACCTGGTTCACGCTCGCAAAAACCCGCTATTGGTCCGCTGTTGATCGTGTGGTGGCCCTTAGGCCGCCTGGGTTTCGGCAGCAGCCTTGCGGGATTCCTCGCGCTGAATCACCTTCAGCATGGGCGAGGGACCGGTCTCGGCCTTCTTCATTTTCACGACCAGGTGGCGAAGCACCGCGTCGTTGAAACGGAAGGCATGCTCGAGTTCATCGAGCTCGGCCTGGCCGCACTCAATGTTCATGAGCACATAGTGGGCCTTGGCGACCTTCTCAATCGGATAGGCCAACTGACGGCGACCCCAATCTTCCAGACGGTGGACTTTGCCCCCTTTGGAACTCACCAGTGCCGTGTAGCGCTCGATCATGGCGGGCACCTGCTCGCTCTGATCGGGATGAACAACAAAAACAACTTCATAGTGACGCATGTGCGCACCTCCTTCTCTTCGTGGGAAAAACCACCCGGATTCACTGGTCCGCCTGGCAGCCTCCGAGAAGGCAATGAGAGCGGACGAGAGCCGGTGTGGCAAAGAACCTTGAATTATAGGCCAGGCGGCCTTCGGGGACAACCCGACTTAAATGACGGGGGTCTTGAGTGGCAGGCCCTGCACATGGGCAATGAGGTTCTCGGCCGCGAGCGAGACCATGCGGCCCCGGGTGGCCCGAGACGAGCTCGCGATGTGCGGGGTGAGAACAACATTCTCGAGTTCCAAAAACCCAGGCAGCAGGGCGGGCTCGCCCTCAAAGACATCGAGGCCGGCGGCGCGAATCTTGCCCGCACGAAGGGCCGCCAAGAGGTCGTCATCCTTGACCACCCCACCTCGCGCGATATTGATGAGGCAGGCGGTGGGCTTCATTAGATGGATGTCTTTGGCCTGAATGAAGTGATGGGTCTCCGGCGAATAGGGCACCACGAGCACCACAAAATCCGAAGACTTCAGAAGGGTTTCCCGGTCCACCAGCCTTGCACCATTCTCCTGCTTGGCCTGGCTGCGGTTGTGATAGAGCACCTGCATGCCAAAGCCAGCGCCCCGCTTGGCAATGGCCCCACCAATACGGCCCATTCCCATGATGCCCAGGGTGGCGCCATGCACATCCATGCCGGTGAACTGATCAAAGGCCCAGCCCTTCCATTGGCCCGAACGAACATAACGCTCCGACTCTGAGACCCGTCGGGCCGTGGCCATGAGAAGTGCAAAGGCGAAGTCTGCGGTGGTCTCGGTCAGGACGTCGGGGGTATTGCTCAATCGAATGCCGCGGGCCTTGCAGGCCGCTGCATCAATGTTGTTGTAGCCCACTGCACCGGTGGCAATCATCTTGAGTTGGGTCGCAGCCGCAATGACCTCGGCATCGACCTTGTCCGCCACTGTGCAGAAGAGGTATTGCGCCTGGGCGAGTTTCTCGATGAGTTCGGGCTTGCTCAGCGGCGTATCGCTGGCTTGGTTCTCGAAGGCAATCTCGAAGTGGGCCGACAAGGCCTCGATGGCCTCGGGATAAATGCGGCGGGTAATCACCAGTGATGGCTTGGCCATGCTCAGTCTCGCTCCAGAATAATGATGTGAACGCGGTAGGGGCCATGGGCGCCCAATACGATGGTCTGCTCAATGTCGGCCGTGCGCGAAGGACCAGAGATAAAGTTAAATGCCCTTGGAAGCTGGCCCAGTTCGTCGCGAACCAGTGCGAAGACGTCCTCCATGTGGGGAACAATGCGGCTGGCTGGAACGATGGCCACATGGGTCTCGGGCAGAAGGTTCATCGAGGCGGGTGAGTCGGGTCCCGATGCCATGGCCAAAGTGCCGGTCTCGGCAATGGCGGCGAAACAGCCGGTGATGCCCACCATGTCCGGTGCATCGAGTGAGCGATTCGGTGCACGGGCCTCCACCTTCAGGCCATGCGCGGCCCAGTTCAGACCGGCATACCTTGGCCAGGTCACAGCTCGGTTGCCCAGTCCCTCAAGATTCAAATAGCGGGCCACGGCCTCGGGCACCTGGTCCACACCGGGCACACGAACCACCGAGGCCGAGAGTTTGAGCGACTGGGTCTCGAATCCTGCAATTTGATCGGCCCGATCAAAGGCGGCCGCAGGCTGCGGGCCCGCCGGATGCTCATCCATATAGGCACGCGCCCCCGCCCGCTCACGGGCGCTGGGCTGCGGCCCACGGCCAAGGGAAGCGCGAACGCGCTCGAGAACCTTTTCTCGACTATTGGTCAGGGACATGCGGTCTTCTTATGGGAGTCTGCAAGGGGTCAAGGGCTAAAATGTACCTTATTGACCCCTATCAAAAGAGTCTTGAACCCATGACACATGTTGTGACCGAATCCTGCATCAAGTGCCGATACACCGACTGCGTCGATGTCTGCCCTGTCGACTGCTTCCGCAAGGGCCCCAATTTCCTGGTCATCGACCCCGATGAATGCATTGACTGCGCGGTCTGCATTCCCGAGTGTCCAGTCAATGCCATCTATGCAGAAGAGGATGTGCCCGACGATCAGAAAGACTTCATCGCCATCAATGCGGACCTCTGCAAGGACTGGCCCAGCATCACCCGGCTCGAGCCCCACGCCGCCGATGCCGATGAGTGGGCGCCTGTGAAGGAAAAGCGCCACCTTCTCGAACGCTAGTTGCGTTGGCCGCGAAATGCATTGAAGTTGAAGTGACTCGGGTCTGGCGCTGGACAGACCACCTCTTCTCATTTCGCACGGCCCGGCCTTCAGGCTTTCGATTCACCCCGGGTCAGTTTGCCCGCCTTGGAATCAAGGCCGATGCCAGCGACGCCGAACCCAGCATATGGCGAGCCTACTCCATGGTCTCGGGCCCCTACGATGAACACCTGGAGTACTACTCGATTGTTGTGCCCGACGGTGCCTTCACCAGTCGACTCCAGCACCTCAAAGCCGGTGACACCATCTTCATGGAGGAACAGAACCACGGCTTTCTCACACTCGAGCGCTTCGCACTGAAGGGCGACCTCTGGATGCTCGCCTCGGGCACAGGGCTGGCGCCATTTATGTCCATGCTGGCCGACCCCCTCACCTGGGAATCCTTTGATCGAATTCTGCTGGTTCATAGTGTTCGCGAGGAGAAGGAGTTGGCCTATCGCGAGGAGATTGAGGGGTTCGCAGACCACCCC
>JBJOGU010000095.1:0-5333 GCA_046048075.1 Pseudomonadota bacterium | reverse complement strand
GCTGCTTTTGGATTCAAGACGGGCGATGCCCTCTATGCCACCTACGAGTGCCGCACCGTGGACTCCCTGGTCGCGCTCTCTAGCACCGGCCGTGCATACAGCGTGGGCGTGGGTTCACTGCCCGGGGCCCGAGGCGATGGTGCCCCCATGACGTCCATGATCGAGCTCGAGGCAGGCACGCAGCTCAAGTGCTTCTTGGCAGCGCCGGTGGGAACGCCCGTGATTGTGGGCACACGAATGGGACAGGGCCTTCTGACTCGCATCGACTCGCTGATTGGTCGCAATCGCAGCGGCAAGGCATTTCTCGGTCTCGAGTCGGGCGATGAGCCCGCTGTGCTTCGCACGCTGCCGGCAGAGGCCGGGGCGCTGGCCTGCCTGACCGCCTTGGGCCGCCTGTTGATTTTCGGCCTCGATGAGGTCAAGCAAGGCACCGGGGGCAAGGGCGTGATTCTTGTGGATCTTGATCCAAAGGATTCGCTCGTGGACTGCGCACTGGTATTGGAGTCCGGGCTTCTCGTCGAGGGCGAGGGACGCACCGGCAAGCCGCAGAGCGAGACGCTGGGCCGAGACCAATTATTGGCCTTTGTTGGGAAGCGGGCCCGCAAGGCCAAGCCCACCGAGCTTCGGTTTAAGCCCAAGCGCCTGCGAACAGGGGGCTAGGCCCCGGCCGGGGGATCCCAACGGATTGGTCCCCTTGAAATTGCTCGGGCCGTCCCCACCTACGGGTGGTCATTCGTTTTATTTGCGTCGGAGAACCCATGTCCAAAGAGACCATGTCATTTCAGACAGAGGTGAAGCAGCTGCTTCATCTCATGATTCATTCGCTCTACAGCAACCGCGATATTTTTCTTCGCGAATTGGTATCGAACGCATCGGACGCCTGCGACAAGCTTCGTCTCGAGGCCCTCTCGAACGACAAGCTATTCGAGGGCGACTCCGAGCTGCGAATTCAGGTGGATTTCGACTCCGAGAAGCGCACCATCACCATTTCAGACAACGGCATCGGAATGAGCCGCGAAGAGGTGGTGGCCAATCTCGGCACCATCGCTCGCTCGGGAACCAAGGAGTTTTTTAGTCGCCTCTCGGGCGACCAGGCCAAAGACTCGGCCCTCATTGGGCAGTTCGGAGTGGGCTTCTATTCGTCCTTCATTGTGGCCGACCATGTCACGGTGATCACCCGTCGGGCGGGGCTTCCCTCCACCGATGCGGTTCGCTGGGAATCCGAAGGCACGGGCGACTTCAGCATCGAGGCGGTGGAGCGGGCCGAGCGAGGAACCGACATCGTGCTTCACCTGCGCGAGGCCGAGGGCGATGGCGAGGACAAGAAGGGCCACGACGATCTTCTAAGCCACTGGACTCTCAAAGAGATCCTCAAGCGCTACTCAGACCACATCGGCATTCCCATTCAAATGAAGAAGCGCGACTGGGATGAGAAGAAGTCGGAATACGTGCAGTCTGGCGAATGGGAGACCATCAACCAGGCCTCGGCACTCTGGACCCGTCCGAAGTCGGAAGTCACCGAGGAGCAGTACAAGGAGTTCTACAAGAGCCTCTCGCATGGACTCGACGAGCCATTGGCCTACACCCACAACCGGGTCGAGGGCCGCACCGAATACACCCAGTTGCTATTTGTTCCGGGCAAGGCGCCCTTCGATCTCTACGACCGCCAGCAGCGCCATGGTCTGAAGCTCTACATCAAGCGTGTCTTCATCATGGAAGATGCCGAACAGCTCCTGCCAAGCTACTTGCGATTTGTTCGCGGTGTGGTGGATTCGGCGGATTTGCCCCTGAACGTCTCCCGAGAAATTCTTCAAGAGAGCCGCGACATCAAGGCCATTCGCGAGGGCTGTGCCAAGCGGGTGCTGTCGGTTCTGGAGGACATGGCCGAGAACAAGCCCGAGGACTACAAGACCTTCTGGCGTGAGTTCGGACAATGCCTGAAGGAGGGCTTTGGCGAGGACTTTTCCAACAAGGACCGACTCGCAGGCCTCTCGAGATTTGTCTCCACCCAGAGCCAGGGCGACGAGCCGGATGTCTCGCTCAAGGATTATCTGTCGCGACTGAAGGATGGCCAAGACAAGATCTACTACATCACGGCCGACAATCTCACCGCCGCTCGTTCAAGCCCGCACATCGAGATCTTCAAGAAGAAGGGCATTGAGGTGCTCCTGCTCACCGATCGAATCGATGAGTGGGTGCTGAATTTTCTCAATGAGTTCGATGGCAAGCACCTGCAGTCGGTGGCCAAGGGCGAACTCGATCTGGGCAAGCTTGCCGACAAGACCGATGAGCCGAAGAAGGAAGACAAGGACAAGGCCAAGCCCGTCATTGAGAAGGCCCAGAAGATTCTGGGTGAGAAGGTCAAAGAGGTACGACTCACCCAACGCCTCACCGATTCGGCCTGCTGCCTGGTCTCGGATGCGCAAGACGTCAGCGGACACCTCGAGCGGATTCTAAAGGCCACCGGCCAGAAGGCACCCGAGCGAAAGCCGATTCTCGAGCTCAATCCCAATCACCCCCTGGTGCAGGCGTTGATTCGTGAGTCCGATGACTCGGGCGGGCAGATTCTGGGGGCCGATGGGCAGCAGGTCTCAGACGGTGTCTCTGACACCTTGCGTGACCTGGTTTGGCTTCTATTCGATCAAGCCTTGCTTGCAGAGGGCGGCCAGCCCGAGGACCCAGCGAGCTTTGTTCGCCGCCTCAATGCCTTTCTTCTAAAGGGTCTCGGCCAATAGGAGCCTCGGACACCGACCCCGCCCGGGGGGCGCGGTCGGTGTTAAACTTCGCGGCATAGTTTTCGGGGGAGATCCATGCATTTTCTTATCCAAGTCAGTCGCTTGGCGGTGAAGCCTGTCGCAAAAATATTGACCGTCGGGGTGTTGTCCCTAGGTTCCTTGGCCGTTCCGGCCCATGCCTCGACCATTGTTGGAGATGCAAACGCTGGTGCAAAAAAGAACTCCATGTGCATTGGCTGCCACGGCATTCCTGAGTACAAAACCGCCTTTCCCGTTCTCTATCGGGTGCCCAAAATCGCCGGACAGAGCGAGGCTTACATGGTCTCGGCACTCAAGGCCTACAAGTCCGGCGAGCGGTCGCACCCCAGCATGAAATCCATTGCGGCCTCCTTGTCGGACCAAGACATGGCGGATCTTGCGGCCTTCTATGCCAAACCCCGCAAGTAAGTGAGAGGGAAAATGAGTATGAAAACTTTTGCACAATCCGTTTTTGTTGCCTCTGCGCTGGCTTTCGCGATGTCCGCCCAGGCGGGAAACCCGATTAAAGGCAAAGAGAAGGCAGACCAGGCCTGTGCCGCCTGCCATGGCGCAGACGGGGTCAAGGCCATCGATGGAAGCTACCCCATTCTCGCGGGGCAGTACGAAGACTTTATCGTGCGTGCGCTCAGCGATTACAAGAGTGGCGCACGCAAGAATGCCATTATGTCTGGCATGGCGGGCCCTCTTACCAAGCAGGAGATCGAAGACTTGGCGGCCTATTACAGTTCGCTGCCAGGCCCATTGGGGTTTGTGAAGCGCTGAGAGGTGATATGCCGCGCGCGGCGCAAGCCGCTCGGCGACTTAGCCCTCTAGCCGCCGATATAGCTCATCTCAACACGAGGCCCACTTCCATTGGGCCTCGTTTTTTTTGTCTGCTCTCCACGCAATTCGGAGTAGCGGTCGCTGCGCCGGGCCCAGATCTGCGCAATGGCTTGGCTGAGCATGGTGTCGTCGGTGCGCTCCCGAAGGAAGCCGCGAAGATCGACGCCCTGGGTGGCGAAGAGGCAGGTGTATAGGCCGCCCTCGGCGGAGATGCGGGCCCGAGAGCAGTCGCCACAGAAAGGCTGGGTGACCGAGGAAATGAAGCCGATCTCACCGGCCCCATCGCTGTAGCGCCAGCGCTCGGAGACCTCGCTGGGGATCTCGCGGCCAAAACGCTCAAGGGGGAACTCGGCATGGATCCGCTCGAGGACCTCGGACGAGGGCATCACATGCTCAATGGCCCAGCCGTTCGAACTGCCAACATCCATAAACTCGATGAATCGGAGAGTGACGCCCAATTCTCGAAATCGCTTGGCCATCGGCAGAATCTCAGTGTCATTGCGGCCACGCTGCACCACCATATTGGCCTTGACGCGCAGGCCCGCAGAGATGGATGCCTCAATGCCTCGAATCACGTCCTCGGGGGTGGCCGAATCGATGTCGGCCATCTCGTGAAATGTCCCGGGCGTGAGGGCATCAAGGCTGACAGTGACCCGTTGCAGACCAGCCTTTGCGAGACCAGCGGCCTTGTTTGCTAGCAAGAGCCCGTTGGTGGTCAGGGCCAGTTCGATGGGGCCGCCTTCGATGGTCTGGATGCTTGAGAGTTGCGAGATGAGGTCTTCTAGGCCCTTTCTGAGAAGTGGCTCACCACCGGTGATTCGAATCTTGCGTGTGCCTAGAAGTGCGAATGCGCTTGCGACCCGATGAATCTCGTCGAAACTCAGGAGTTCATCGCGCGCGAGATAAACATAGTCTTTATGGAAGACCTCTCGGGGCATGCAATAGCCACAACGCATATTGCACTGGTCAATGACAGATATGCGAAGGTCGCGTAGCTCCCGACCCAGCCGGTCGAGTTGTTGTCCGGGCCGAAAAGCCTGGCCCAGATCAACCGAAACGGGCCGCAGTTGCGGCCCGGTCTGGTTGGAGATGGGGATGTATCTATGCTGACTCTCAGACATCCCTAAAGGTTAACTTGGAGTCGACCCGTCCGTTCCGCGGGTTTCTACCAAAACCAGGGGCTCGGACTCCGATACCACCTGCTGGCGTCGGGGTTTGCGGCCCAGTGAGACCGGTGCCTCCGGCGCCGCCTCAGCAACGGGCTTGGCCGTTGGGTCGGTCTGAACCCACTGAAGGCCGACCTGATTGAGGGAGGCCTGCAGCTCACTGGGGTCTGGCACTCGAGCGGGTGCAGGCGACGGAATCGCTGCGGGCTCGGGACGCTTGGGTGCCTCTTGCTGCTGGGCCACCGTCGAATCGATGGGCAATTGAATCGGCTCGGTGGTCTCGAGCGCCTCGATCACAGGAGGTGCGCCACCTGCTGTTGTTGACATGGATGCGGACGCGGGGAGTCTGGAGTCTTCCGATGCACGGCCGTTGCTGTCTCTATCTCCTCGGTTGGAGCGGTTTGAGGGGCGGCGTGCAGTCCCGCCAAAGGTCTTGGGCATGTCCTGTATGGATGCAATGACGGCCGCACCCGATGCGACGAAACTCGATGCGGAGCCTGCCTCGGCTGCATCATCATCGCGTCGGCCACTGCCGCGGCGGCGGCGACGGCGGCCGCGACCACCGCTCTCG
>JBJOGU010000094.1:0-3571 GCA_046048075.1 Pseudomonadota bacterium | reverse complement strand
GGCCTGCCCATCGTTTGATTCAAGGGGATGTTGGAAGTGGTAAGACCGTGATTGCAGGGCTGGCCGCAGCCCATGCCCTGGGCTCGGGCTGTCAGGTGGCGGTGATGGCGCCCACTGAAATCCTTGCCGCGCAACTCCATAGCAAGTTCAGCGAATGGATGTCTGCACTCGGCATCGAAGTGCTGTTTCTCAAAGGGGGCCTGGCTGCGAGCGAGCGCCGTCGTCGACACGAGTCTGTGGCCTCGGGCGCCTGCCGCCTGGTGGTGGGAACCCACGCACTCATTCAGAAAGACGTGGTCTTCAAGAATCTTGGCCTGGCGATTGTCGATGAACAACACCGCTTCGGAGTGGCCCAACGGATTGCGCTTCGCGAGCAGCAGTCGGCTGGCCATGTGGCGCACATTGTTGGCATGTCGGCCACGCCCATCCCAAGAAGTCTTGCCATGACCTATCTCGCAGACTTGGATGTGTCGGTCATTGACGAGCGACCCCCAGGACGCAAGCCGATTCAGACGCGACTTGTCTCTCGCGCTCGAAGAGAAGAGGTCTTGGAGCGTTTGGTGCATTTTCTTGAGAGTGAAGGGCAGGCCTATTGGGTCTGCCCCATCATCGACGAGAAGGAGGATGCGGAGCGGGCCTATGCCGCATTGAGTGAGACCGAGGCATGGCTGCGGCCGACTCTGGGTGAGAAGCTTCAGGTCTTGCATGGACGAATGCCAGCGGCTGAGAAGGCGCAGGCGATGGCGCGTTTTGTCGCAGGTGAGGCGCGATTGCTTCTAGCGACAACCGTCATTGAAGTGGGCGTGGATGTGCCGGCTGCCAGACTCATGGTGATTGAGCAGGCCGAGCGTTTTGGTCTGGCCCAGTTGCATCAGTTGCGAGGTCGGGTCGGCCGTGGCCAGGGGCAGAGTAGCTGCATTTTGATGTTCGAGCAGCCCCTCTCGGAGACCGCCCGTGAGCGCCTTCGAGCCCTCTACGAGACGGACGATGGCTTTGAGTTGGCACGCCGCGATCTGGCTATGCGTGGCCCCGGGGAACTATTGGGCGTGCGACAATCCGGCGAGCCGAGCCTTCGATTTAGCGATCTCTCGCGGGATCAACGGCTCATTGAATGTGCAGTGGACTGGGCTGAGCGCCACCTGGATGCCTCGGGTGATTTGCACCCTGGGGCCGATGTCAGTCCCGAACAGGTCGAGGCCCTGCTCAATCGTTGGGCCTATGGCCGAGAACGTTTTCTTGCGAGTGTGTAGATTCCTCTGACCCGACCATGACACTGACCGAATTGCGATACATCGTTGCTGTGGCCCGTGAGCGGCATTTTGGGCGCGCGGCCGAGGCCTGCTTTGTCAGCCAGCCCACGCTGTCGGTGAGTATCAAGAAACTCGAGTCTGAACTCGAGGCCCAGATTTTCGAGCGCGGCGGCGCCGAGGTGAGCCTCACCCCAATTGGTGAGCAGCTGGTGGCCCAGGCCCAAAGGGTTCTCGATGAGGTGAGTCGGCTGAGCCAGCTCGCGGCCCAGGGCCGAGACCCCTTGCTTGGGCCACTGCGGCTTGGGGTGATTTACACCATTGGTCCCTATCTCCTGCCCAGGGTGATGAAGACCCTGATTCGTCGGCATCCACAGATGCCACTAATCCTCTCTGAGAACTTCACCCAGAAGCTGCTCGAGCAGCTTCGCAATGGGGAGATTGATGTTGCGATTCTTGCGGAGCCATTCGATGGCTCGGGCATGGAGGTCATGCCACTCTATGACGAAGACTTTATGGTGGCCGTTCCCAAGGGCCATCCCTTGGAGGGCCAGGGTGCTGTGCCGTCGGCCGATCTCAAGCAGGAGACCATGCTCTTGCTCGGCTCGGGCCATTGCTTTCGAGACCATGTCTTGGAGGTCTGTCCCGAGTCGGCCCGATTTGCGCAGAATGCGGCGGGTATCCAGCGCACCTTCGAGGGCAGTTCACTCGAGACCATACGGCACATGGTGGCCTCGGGATTGGGCATCACGGTCTTGCCCAAAATGGCGGTGATGTCGGCCACACCCGACCCGCTGCTGGCCATGATTCCCTTCGAAGACCCAGTGCCCACGCGACGCGTGAGTCTGGTCTGGAGAAAGAGTTTTTCCCGTCGTGCAGCGGTGGACTGTCTGGGTGATGTGGTGCATTCGGTGGAGTTGCCCGGCTGCAGAAAGATTGAGCCCGCGCGTCGACCGGCCTCCGCGGCTGCCTAATTTGGTGTCGGAAGCAATCAGATGAAAAAAGAATACGGTGCAATGGAATCGGTAATTGGCCAGACTCCCCTGGTTGCGCTCGACCGAGTCTTGGGATTGGCTGCACTCAAACGCGGCAACCGACTGCTTGGCAAACTCGAGGGGAACAATCCCGCCGGTTCGGTGAAAGATCGACCAGCGATCTCGATGATCTCGCGCGCCGAGGCACGTGGTGAGATCAAGCCCGGCGATACTCTGATTGAGGCCACCAGTGGCAATACGGGAATTGCATTGGCTATGGCCGCTGCCATTCGCGGCTACCGAATGGTGCTGATCATGCCCGACAACCTATCGATTGAGCGCCGCCAGGCAATGAAGGCCTATGGCGCCGAACTTATTCTTGTTACGCAGCAAGAGGGCATGGAGGGTGCCCGTGATCTGGCCGATGCCATGCAGTCTCGGGGCGAGGGTCGGGTGCTCAATCAATTCTCGAACGATGACAATTGGATTGCCCACTACGAGACCACTGGCCCGGAGATCTGGCGCGAGACCGCTGGTGGGGTGACCCATTTTGTCTCAGCCATGGGAACCACCGGAACCATTACCGGTGTCTCTCGCTACCTCAAGGAGCGAAACCCATCGATACGAATCATCGGCGCACAGCCTGCCGACGGCTCATCGATTCCAGGCATTCGAAAGTGGGCCCCTGCCTATGTGCCGCCTATTCGTCAGAAGGCGCATATTGATCAAATCGAAGAGGTCACCCAGGCCGATGCCGAGGAGATGGCGCGTCGCCTTGCAGTGGAAGAGGGATTGTTTTGTGGCCCCTCGGCTGCGGGGGCGTGTTTAATTGCGATGCGAATCGTCGCCGGCCTTGAGAATGCCACGGTGGTCTTTATCGTCTGCGATCGCGGTGATCGCTACCTCTCGACGGGAATCTTCCCGGGTTAGGTCCAAGGCTGTTCCTGGCGGCTGCCTCGTGCCTGCAGGCTTAGGCCTCGCCTCTTACTCGCTGTCGCTAGAGGACTTCGCCTCTCGCTCCGAACGGGCGGCAAGGCTTGGGTCGAGGCCCACGCGTTCATCAAAGACGAAGCAGTCGCCATGCCAGTGGTCGCCTCCAACCTCTTCAAAGTATTTGAGAATGCCGCCCTCGAGTTGGTAGACATGCTTGAGTCCGAGTGATTGCATAAAGAGTGCGGCCTTCTCGCAGCGAATGCCTCCTGTGCAGTAACTCACGACCGTCTTGCCTTCCAATTCGTCGAGATGGTCTTGCAGGGCTTGCGGAAACTGAGTGAATTTTTCAATGCGCCAATCAATGGCGTTCTCAAAGTGACCCAGGTCGACCTCGAATGCATTTCGCGTGTCGAGCAT
>JBJOGU010000093.1:0-6705 GCA_046048075.1 Pseudomonadota bacterium | reverse complement strand
CGCCTCATTGATGAGTCGACTTTCAAAGAGGTGGGCGCGGATGAGAAAGGCATGCTCTGTATCGCGCCGCCGCTTCCTCCCGGCTGCCTGCAGACGGTCTGGGGCGATGACGATCGCTTCGTGAAGACCTATTTCTCGGCGGTGCCCGGTGCCCTGATGTACTCCACCTTCGACTACGCCACCCGCGACCAGGATGGTTATCTATTCATTCTCGGCCGCACCGACGATGTGATTAACGTCGCGGGCCACCGCCTGGGCACGCGCGAAATCGAAGAGGCCATTCAGGCCCATAGCAATGTGGCCGAGGTCGCCGTGGTGGGCGTGGCCGACTCGCTCAAGGGCCAGGTGCCCGTGGCCTTTGCTGTCTTGAAAGACTCAAGTAAGACCGCAGATGAGTCGGGCCGCGCGGCCGAAGAGAAGGCCATCATGGCCACGGTGGACAAGGAGTTGGGCGCCATTGGTCGCCCCGCCCGGGTCCACTTCGTTAACCTACTGCCAAAGACACGGTCCGGAAAGCTTCTTCGTCGGGCCATGCAAGCCCTGGCCGAGGGCCGCGACCCCGGTGACATGACAACACTCGAAGATCCAAACGCCCTGGAGCAGATTAAGAAGGCGCTCGGGGCGTAGAGTAGCCCGATACAAAGGGCTTGACCGCGCCGGTCTTCAGATCGAAGACATGGCGCTGCACCTTGCCAATGTCGGCGCCGTAGACATGGATACTAATGCTCACGCGATCGTCGTATGCATTGCGAACCGTGTGTATGTCGCCCACAGAGGGTGAGACATGGTCAATCTGACCGGCTGCAAGAATCTGCTCATCGCCATCGGGGACCAACTCGCCCGAGGTCAACCGCGAATAGCGCTGGCATTTCTCTGCGCCCTGGTAGACCCCCACCAGACCCCAGACCGTGTGGTCATGGACCGGTGTGGACTGGCCCGGTCCCCAGACAAAACTCTGGACTGAGAAACGATCGAGTGGGTCTCGATAGAGGAGATACTGTCGGTAATAAGGATCCCCCGGTTCTTGAAAGACCGGATCGAGCCAATCATGCTGGCCAAGCAGTGTGGCCAATGCCCGGCGGGCCTTGGGCACAACCACGCTCTCGCTAGGATCTTCATCCACAGCGCGGGTGAGTTCACTGACAAAGTCGCGGAAAGCGGAAGAACTGTGCATTTATATGGCGACCTTGTAAAACTTCTGCAAGAAGGAGATCGCATAGACCAGCAAGGCTGCACCAAGCCCTGCATAAAAGATCACAAGAATCCAGCGGCTGGCAAAAATAACCCGTTCAATTAAAAGCTCAAGTTGTTTCATAGGCGCCCGATTTTACCGAGTTATCGAAGGCAGAATCTCGACGCTGCCTCCCGAGGCTAGGATGCCACCGGCTTGGGGTCGTCGGCCTTGATTCCCACTCGCTCAATTCCACCGGTCTTGTCGAGGGATGTCACTGTGAAGCAGAGCCCGTTTTGATGCACCTGGTCGCCAATCACCGCGGGCTTTCCAAGGTGCTGCTGGGTCCACTCGGAGAGGGTGAGATCATATTCATGCTCTTGTATCGATAAGCCATAGAAATCGGCGATATCACGCATGACGGCACTGCCCAACAATCCAAAATCACCAAAGGCCTTGCGTTGGGCAATGGGGTCGGCCTGATCGGGCAACAACAGATCCAAACGCTTGGCCACATAGCCCAGGCTCCAGCCTTGAAAAACAAGAGAGGCAATCACCACCATCAACGCCAGATGCATCATGGTGCGATCGGGATCGACACCCGCCATGATGGGAAAGATGGCAAGAATAATAGGGACCGCTCCACGCAGACCCACCCATGAGATCAGAGTGGACTCTTTCCAGCCGAAACGAAAAGGCAGAAGGCTGATCCATACAGCAAGCGGTCGAGCGATAAACATTAAGACGAACGCTGCCGCAATGCCCACCCAGAGGTTGTCGAGAAATCGTGCCGGCGTTGCAAGCAGTCCGAGCAAGAGAAACATGCAGGCCTGCGACAACCAAGCCAGTCCATCCATGGCGGGAATCACTGTCTTCACATAGCGCGAGCGCCGATTGCCGAAGAAGAGGCCAAAGAGGTAGACCGTCAAGAAGCCCGAGCCACCGAAGGCCGTGGAGGCCCCATAGAGAACCAGCCCCCCCGCCACCAGGAGGATGGCCCCCAGCCCCGGGTTGTGGGCGGATTCGGCCTTGAGCCATTTGAGCATCTTGGCAAAGGCGAAATAACCTCCGTAGGCCACCAGCCACCCCAGGCCCGCCTGTTTGATTAGGGCCGTGGCGAAATCACTGAGTCCAAAACCCGTCATGCCGCCGGCCACTAAACCGATGGCCACCAAGGTTAAGAAAACTGCCATCGGATCATTCAAGCCCGACTCAATCTCCAGGGTGGCCGAGATGCGTTCGTTGAGACGAATGCCGGCGCCGCCTAACAATGAGAAGACCGCCGCCGCATCGGTGGACGACACAATTGCGCCAATCAGTAGGGCATGTGGCCAACTCAGCGGAGTCACCCAGTGCAAGAGAGCCGCCAGGATCACGCAGGAGAGAACCACGCCGAGGGTGGCAAGAACCAGTGATGGCTTGAGGGCCACCCGAAACGTGCTCATCTGGGTGCGAAGCCCACCATCCAAGAGAATCACCGCCAGGGCGACATTCCCAAACCAGAAGGCCAGACGATGATCATCGAATACGATCCCGCCCGGACCGTTCTCGCCCGCCAGCATTCCAATGACCAAGAAAATGAGAAGAAGGGGAAGGCCGGTGCGCGAGGCGACGAGTCCGGCCAAAACACTGACCATCACCAATGCGGAGGCGATGAGAATCGCCCACCCCATTGGTTCCAGGCTAAACATCAGTTAAAAAACTCGCGAACCTTGTCCATCCAGCCCTTGCTTTGGGGGCTGTGGCGGTCGCCACCCTCCTCTAGAGAGGCCTCAAAGGCTTCAAGCAACTCCTTCTGTTTTTCAGAGAGTTTCACCGGCGTCTCCACCAGCACGTGACAGTAGAGATCCCCCGCGAGACTGGTTCGCACATTCTTGATTCCCTTGCCCCGCAGCCGAAAGGTCTTTCCGGTTTGAGTGCCTTCGGGAAGTTCAAAACTCGCCTTGCCATTGAGTGTGGGGACGTCGACATTCCCACCCAAGGCCGCGCGAGCAAAACTCACCGGTACCTCGCAATGAAGGTCGTCGGCCTCTCGCTGAAAGACCCGATGCTGCTTGACCGAGATCTCGACGTAGAGGTCGCCTGGCGGGCCGCCGTTCACACCGGGTTCACCGTTTCCTGCCGAACGAATCCGCATTCCGTCATCGATTCCAGCGGGGATCTTAACCTCGAGCGTCTTCTGCTTGCGAACACGTCCGACACCGTCGCAGGCTGTGCAGGGGTTCGGGATGGTCTTCCCCGATCCGTGGCAGGTCGGGCAGGTCTGCTGAATGGAAAAGAAGCCCTGCTGCATACGGACTTGGCCCTGGCCACTGCAGGTCTTGCAGGTCTCCGATGAAGTTCCCGGCTTGGCACCAGTACCACTGCAGGTGGTGCATCCCTCCCAACTGGGAATACGAATCTCAGTGGTGTGCCCAGCGGCCGCCTGCTCAAGAGTGACCTCCATTGAGTAGCGAAGGTCACTGCCGCGATAGACATTGGAGCGTCCACCCCCGCCCCGACCAGCACGGTTGGACCCACCGAAGATGTCACCGAAAATATCGCCAAAGGCGTCTGCAAAGCCCCCAAAGTCTTGGCCACCGCCTGCATTGGGGTCCACCCCGGCATGACCGAAGCGATCGTAGGCCGCCCGCTTCTCTGCATCAGAGAGCATCTCGTAGGCCTCCTTGGCCTCCTTGAATTTCTCCTCCGCACTGGCATCACCCGGATTGCGATCCGGGTGAAACTTCATCGCCAGCTTTCGATAGGCCTTTTTTAGATCATCGTCCGAAGCATTTTTCGGTACTCCAAGGACGTCGTAGTAGTCGCGTTTGGCCATAAATCAGCGTCGACAAGCTGTTCAGAGCTTAGTCGCGCTTCACCTCCTTGAACTCCGCATCGACGACGTCGTCGGCCTTGTCACCCGCTGCCGCCGACCCGCCAGCGGCGGCACCACCTGCGCCTGCAGCCGCGGCTTGCGCATCGGCATAGACCTTCTCACCCAACTTCTGAGACGCCTTCATTAGGTTGTCCGTCTTTGCCTCAATGGCCTCTTTGTCTTCCGACTGCAATACGGCCTCAAGTTCCTTCACGGCCTCCTCGATCTTTGCCTTCTCATCGGCATCCACCTTGTCGGCATGCTCCTCAAGCGACTTCTTCACCGAATGAACCATAGCCTCACCCGTATTGCGGGCCTGGACCAGCTCAATGCGCTTCTTGTCGTCTGCGGCGTTGGCCTCTGCGTCTGCGACCATCTTGGCAATCTCTTCTTCGGAGAGCCCCGAGTTGGCCTTGATGGTGATCTTGTTCTCCTTGCCGGTGGCCTTGTCCTTTGCCGAGACATGCAAGATGCCGTTGGCGTCAATGTCGAAGGTCACTTCAATCTGAGGCGTTCCACGGGGCGACGGTGGAATGCCCTCGAGGTTGAACTCCCCGAGCATTTTGTTGGCATTGGCAATCTCACGCTCGCCCTGGTAGACCTTGATCGTGACCGCTGGTTGGTTGTCATCGGCCGTCGAGAAGACCTGCGAGAACTTCGTCGGGATGGTGGTGTTCTTGTGGATCATCTTGGTCATCACGCCGCCCAGGGTCTCAATTCCCAGCGAGAGTGGCGTGACATCGAGCAAGAGCACGTCTTTGCGATCCCCGGCCAGCACTGCCCCCTGGATGGCGGCACCCACTGCAACGGCCTCGTCTGGATTGACGTCCTTGCGGGGCTCTTTGCCGAAGAAATTCTTCACGGCATCTTGGACCTTGGGCATGCGGGTCATGCCGCCGACCAAGATCACGTCATCAATGTCAGAGGCAGAGACCCCGGCATCCTTAAGGGCGATCTTGCAGGGCTCGATGGTGCCGCTGATCAGGTCATCAACGAGTGACTCGAGTTTGGCACGCGTGAGCTTGAACGTGAGGTGGACCGGCGCCCCGTTGGCCATGGCAATGTATGGCTCGTTGAGTTCGCTCTGCTGGCTCGAGGAGAGCTCGATCTTTGCACGCTCGGCAGCGGCCTTGATCCGCTGAAGGGCAATGGGGTCCTTGGAGAGATCCACGCCATTGGTCTTCTTAAACTCATCGATGATGTGGTCGATGATCCGCTGGTCAAAGTCCTCACCACCGAGGAAGGTATCTCCATTGGTCGAGAGAACCTCGAACTGCTTCTCGCCATCGACATCGGCAATCTCAATAATCGAGACATCGAAGGTGCCACCACCCAGGTCATAGACCGCCACCTTGCGGTCCTTGCCTGCAGCCTTGTCTAAGCCGAACGCAAGCGCTGCGGCGGTGGGCTCATTGATAATCCGCTTGACGTCGAGTCCAGCAATTCGTCCCGCATCTTTGGTGGCCTGACGCTGGGCATCGTTGAAATAGGCGGGCACGGTAATGACGGCCTCGGTCACCTCATGGCCCAGGTAGTCCTCAGCCGTCTTCTTCATCTTGCGAAGCACTTCGGCCGAGACCTGCGGGGGCGCCAAGCGCTTGTCCCGGACCGTTACCCAGGCATCGCCATTTTCGGCCTTGGTAATTTCAAAGGGCATGAGGTCGATGTCTTTCTGAACCTCTTTGTCCTGAAACTTACGGCCGATGAGCCGCTTGACCGCATAGAGCGTGTTCTTCGGGTTGGTCACTGCCTGCCGCTTGGCAGGTGCGCCTACCAGAATCTCACCATCGTCCATGTAAGCAATGATCGAGGGGGTCGTCCTGGCGCCCTCGCTGTTTTCAATGACTTTGGGTTGCCCCGCCTCCATGACTGCTACACAAGAGTTGGTGGTTCCCAAGTCGATACCGATGATCTTTGCCATGTCTGTTTCCTCTTAAAAAGGGGCGCTCAAAGCCCGTGAATGCTCTCTAGATTGGGGGGTTTACGGAGATTTCAAGAGGCCACAACCACCAGGGCGGGGCGAAGTACACGCTCACCAATCAAATAGCCTTTTTGCATCACCGCCACGACGTGGCCAGAGGCCACCGGCGGATCCGATGCCGCACCATCGACCATCGAGACGGCCTGCTGTCGATTGGGATCGAACTTCTCCCCTACGGGGTTGAGTATGGTCATTCGGCCCCGCTCGAAGGCCTGCTGGAGTTGGCGCAGTGTGAGTTCCACCCCACTCTGGAGCCCCTCCTGGGTCTGGCCCTGAACCGATAGTGCCATCTCCAGGCTGTCCGCCACGGGCAATAGCGCTTCGGCAAACGATTCAATGGCGAACTTGCTGGCATTGCCCAGCTCCTGGCTGTGCCGGCGCCGCATGTTCTCGATCTCTGCCGCTTGGCGAATGCGCTGGTCCTCGAGCTCGGCAATGCGCGCGGCCAGTGACTCAAGGCTGTTGGCCGCGGACGCCTCGGCAGACGCGCTGGCCTGCGCCGGGTCCGCTGCAGTTGCGCTTGGATCGATCCCGCCCGGTTCGGCCAAAGATGAATCGGCCGCCTCATTCTCCACTCTGGCTTCTGCCGCCGCCTGCGAATCCGCCGGACCCTCGGCCTTGTTCGACTCCGGTGATTTTTTATTCATGGGGAATCCCTCTTCTGAAAATCATTCTTCTCAGAAGATGGGGACTCCC